>JAXDLF010000021.1:0-3134 GCA_034666765.1 Chloroflexota bacterium | reverse complement strand
GGCCGTGTCGTCGCGCACGTCCCACGCGCGGTCGCCCGCCGTGGCCTGGCGCCACGACGCGTAGGTCCGCGCGGTGATCGCCTGGGCCCGCAGCGCCTCCATCTGCCACTGGCTCGGCATTTCACCGGGGAGCGCGCCCATCATGTAGTCGTCGGACGAGACGTCGTTCACGACGCGGAGCTGCGACGGGCCGCGGAGCGCGACCGTCAAGCTGCCGCGATACCAGAGGCCCTTCTCGGCGATGCCGATGGGATCCCACCATTGGATCGGCACGACGCGCAGCGCCGCCGTGCCGCCGGCGAAGACGACCCGTCCGGACCATTCGTCGACCGCGACGAGCGACGACCCGGATGCGCTGATGCGGACCGATTGCCCGGGCGCGGTCGCCAGATACACGACGCTCGGGTCGGCATCGTTCACCAGGCGCATGCCACCTTCCGAGCGCAGATGCGCGACATTCTCGATGGTCCGCCCAACGCAGCCGGTGGAGGGTGCCGAGAGCAGGACGCGGAACGGCGACGTCGCGGGCTGCGTCGCGAGATCCGCGCCCGGGAAGTACCGCGCCACGATCTGCTCGCCGGTCAGCTTCACGCCGGTCGCGCCCTCGGCCCAGCCCTGCGCGCCCCACTGCGACAGGCCGATGCCGTGGCCCCAGCCCTTGCCGTACAGCGTCACGCCCGACTGCACGCGCACGACCTCGTGCTTCGGCGTGACGGCCTGACCGGAGAACCAACCCACGCCCTCCTGGACCATGTCCCATGCCAGGAGGAGCGTCGCCTCGGCGCGCGGCGCGCGCACCGAGAGGACCAGCGCCAGCTCCTCGCCCGGCTGCACGTCGTGCGGGAGGGTCGCGCGCCCGCCGTCCCAGACGACCGGGATCGGCGTGCCGTCCAGCCAGTGATAGCCGAGCCGCACCGGGTGCTCGCCTCCGGCCGGCCACGCGGCGAGGCCGGCGTTCCGCACGTGGACCTCGATCGTCGCATCGCCGCCCGGGACGATGGACGCCGGCGCGGTCGTCCGGCCGTAGGCCGCGTCGACGTTGGTCGTCACGCGCAGGCTGAACGATCCGGGCGGCGCGTCCGCCGCCGAGAACCACGCCTGGCCCTCGCGGATGAGATCGGGGGTGATCGTGTAGATGCCCGTCGCGGCCGGCGCGGTGATCCGCAGCGGCACGATCGCGTCGCCACCCGGCACGATGTCCGACGCGAGCGCCGAGCGCAGACCGTCCCACATGACGAGGCCGCCGGCCGCGTCGTACACGTGGTACGCGAGCGCGATCGGCGTGGGTCCCTGCGGGGCCCAGGTGTCGTCGCTCTGATTGCGGATGCGCACCGGCACGACCGCCGTCTCGCCCGGCGCGACCGACCCGCTCGGGTAGCCGACGTACGCGGCCGCTGGCCGGGTGAGCTTCGGATTCAGCGTCTCATTCTTCAGCGCCTCCGCCGCGCCATCCGTCCGCGGCAGGCCACGGGCGTACGCGACCGCCCTGGAGCCGGCGTCGCCGACGGCGCGAGCGGCCTGACCGGCGACGCTCTGCGGCTGCGCGGCCGCCAGCACGATCGAGAGCGCGACCAGGAGCGCGCCCAGGGTCATCCGCACCAGCGCCACCGAACGTGTTCCCACCGTTGGTGGGAACGGCGATCAGCCTGCGCGCGGCACGCGCTCGCACGACGCTGATCCGCCGCTGATCCAACCGCTGCCTGCTCTGCGATCGAGCGTGGTGATGCTTCATCGGTGATCGAGCCGACTGACAAGCGCCAGCCTGGCGGGCCGGGCGAAGGTCCGGTTCGTGCTCTGGCGGCCGTTGGAATCCGCGAGGAGGTTCGTTTTGGTGAAGGTCGCAGAGCTGATGACCCGCGAGCCCGCGACGCTGCGCCCCGAGTCGACCTGCGCCGACGCCGCGGTGCTCATGATGCGCGAGGATCGCGGGTCGCTGCCGGTGCTGAAGGACGGGAAGCTCGTCGGCATCGTGACCGACCGGGACATCGTGGTGCGGGGCATCGCCGGCGGGAAGGATCCGGCACGCCTGGCCGTGTCCGAGGTGATGACCGCCGGCCCGGCGAGCATCGGGCCCGATGCGACCGCCGAGGACGCGTCGAAGCTCATGTCGGCGAAGCAGGTGCGACGGCTGCCGGTGGTCGAGAACGGCCGCCTGGTCGGGGTCCTGGCGATCGGTCAGGTCGCCCGCCACGAATCAGCGAGCGCGGCTGGAGCGACGCTGAAAGACGTGAGTCAGCCCGCGAAGCGCTAGCCGCGCGTTCGCGGGGTCCTGGCCGCGGCGGCGCGCAGCTTCGGGAACGTCGCCCGGAGGTCGGTCGCGTTGACCTGGGAGATCGCCTCGGCCTCGGGCAGCCCGGCGAGCGCGTAACGGCCCAACGTGCGAAACGACACGCCCTCGACCGCAACGCCCTCGAGGGCATCGCGGGCGGCGGTCGAGAGGAGAATCTGGCCGCCGTGGCCGGCCGAGCAGATGCGGGACGCGGTGTGCACGGCGATGCCCACGTAGCCGGTCTCGGCGAGCGTCGTGCGACCGGTATGGATGCCGACGCGGACGCAGACCTCCGAGCCGTCGGGCCACTGCCGAGCCTGGAGCGCCCGCTGGATCCCCACCGCCGCCTCCAGCGCCTGGGCCGGACGGCGAAACGCGGCGAAGAACTCGTCGGCGCGCGCGTCCACCTCATGACCGCCGGCCGTGCGCACGCTCGCGCGGATGAGCGTTCGCACCGCGCGGAGGAGGGCCGGGTAGCGATCGCCGAGCGTGCGCAGCAGCTCGGTGGATCCTTCGATGTCGGTCATGAGGAACGTCACCACGCCGCGCGGCAGGGTGGCGGCGTCGGTCCTCCGCAGCTCCGCCTGCATCCGTTCGTTGCGCAGCTGGCCATCGAAGAAGCCGATCGGCACGATGCCGTACTTCTTCGCCGCCGCGAGAAGCCGCTGCCGGGCCTTCTCACGAGCGGCGTCGTCCTCGAACGTGGTCTGATCGAACCGCGACAGCGCGTTGCGCACGTGCGACGCGTCGTGGATCGGCAGGCGCCGCCGGCCCTTCGCGTCGATGTACGCGAAGGCGCTCGCCGGGAGCCGGGCCCGGACGGTCGCGCTGAGCTGCGGCATCGGTCGATTATTGCCCTCCGCGA
>JAXDLF010000020.1:0-8899 GCA_034666765.1 Chloroflexota bacterium | reverse complement strand
CGACCGCGCGCTCGACCTGCACCTTGGCCCGGACGATCTCCGCGAGGTCGTCGGCGGCCGGCGCGTCGAGCAGATCCTCGATGAGCAGCCACGGCCAGGCCGGCACCGTGATCGGCGGGATCCCGCGGGCGTGCACCGTGGGTACCCGATCCGTCTTGCGAGCGAGATGCGGGAGCAGCTTCACCTCGAGCGACGCGTGGGGCGGAACGCGCTTCACGACGAGCGTGCGCCGCGCGCCGTCCTGCGTGAAGTGGATGCGATCGAGCTCCGCGTCGGTCGTGTCCTGGATGATCTCCTCGCTCACGTCCGTCACCGGAGCGCGCAGGCTCCGCGAGATGAAGCTCGTCAGCGGATCGGGGGCCGGCTCGTCAGCCACGCGCCGCCTCATCGATCGCTCTGTTCACGAGCGCGTCGGCGAGCCCGTTCAGCTCGCGCGGGATGTGCTCGATCGTGCGCTTCGGGAATCGCGCGAGCAGCTCGCCGGCGCGGAGCGCCAGCGGCCGGAGCCCGGGATGCTTGATCTTCCAGAGTCCCTTCATCTGCTGCACGACGAGCAGCGAGTCCATGCGCACGTCGAGCTCGTCGATCCCCCGCCGCTCCGCTTCCTCGAGACCGATGATCAACGCCGTGTACTCGGCGACATTGTTCGTCGCGTGCCCCAGGAAGCGCGTCAGCTCCGCGATCACGTCTCCGCGCTCGTCGAGGAGCACCGCACCGGATCCGGCGGGGCCGGGGTTTCCGCGCGCGCCGCCGTCCGCGTAGAGCGTCGCGCGGGTCACGTGAGAAAGCCCGCCAGCCGGCCCGGATCGACGTTGCCGCCCGAGACGATCGCGACGACCCGCTCCCCCGCCGCCGCTTTCACCGCTCCGCACAGCAGCGCGCCGACGGCGGCGGCGCCCGCGGGCTCGGGCACGATCCGGGCGCGGGCCACGAGGAATCGCAGGCCGTCGAGGATCGGATCGTCCCCGATGACCACGACGTCGGCGACGTCGCGTTTGATGATCTCGAGATTGCGCTCACCCGCGAACGGGGCGGCGAGCCCGTCCGCCACCGTCCGCACCGAGTCCAGCCGGACGGAGTGGCCGGCATCGAGGGCCCGGCGGACCGTCGGCGCACCCTCCGGCTCGACGCCGACGATCCGCGCGCTCGGGCGCATCGCCTTGACCCCGAGCGCGATGCCGGAGATGAGGCCGCCGCCGCCCACCGGGACCACGATCAGATCGACATCCGGCACGTCCTCGACGATCTCCAGACCGAGCGAGGCGTGGCCGGCGATCACGTCGTCGTCGTCGAAGGGATGGAGGAAGTGCAGCCCCTGCGCCTGGAGCTCCTGCACCATCGGGAGGAGCTGGGTCATGGTCGGCGCGAACCGGATCTCGCCGCCGTAGCCGCGGGTGGCGTCGATCTTCGTCTTCGGCGCGGTCTCGGGCATGACCACGACGACGCGGACCGCCTGGGCCCGCCCGGCGTAGGCGATCGCCTGCGCCGCGTTCCCCGCGCTCATCGTGACGACCCCCGCGGCGCGCTGCGCGGGGGAGAGCCGCGACATCGCGTAGGTCGCGCCGCGGACCTTGAACGAGCCGGTGCGCTGGAGGTTCTCGAGCTTGAGGAAGGCGTGGGCGCCGATCCGCTCGCCGAGCGAGTGGCTGGAGACGAGCGGGGTGCGCAGCACGTGCTCCGCGATCGCGGTCCGGGCGCGCTGGGCGTCGGCGAGGCTCACGGTCATGGGTCCCTCTCCTCGCCGCGGCCTTTTCGGCCTCCTCCGACTCGTCCTGCTGGCTCGGTGGGCCTGCCAGGATTCGAACCTGGGACCAGCAGATTATGAGTCCGCCGCTCTGGACCACTGAGCTACAGGCCCGCACCGGTCAGCGGAGACATTCTGTCTCGGCCGACCGCCGGGGGCAGGGGCGGGCTCCGCGGAATCGCCGGTCCGCGGTCGGCGAAAAGCGGCCGTCCATGGTTCCGTTACCCAACGCGAGCACCTATGCTCAATCGCGCGCGCCGCTTCCACGCGCGGTAGTAGAGCGACGGGAGTGGGCGTTTGGGCAAAGTCATCGCGCTCGCGAACCAGAAGGGTGGCGTCGGAAAAACCACCTGCGCCATCAACCTCGGCGGAGCGCTCGCTCAGCTCGGAAACACGGTCCTCTGCATCGACCTCGACCCCCAGGCAAACCTCACCGTCGGCCTCGGCGTCGACCTCGGCTCGGTCGAGCGCGGGATGGCCAACGTCCTCATCGAGCCCGAGGCGAGCATCGCGTCGATCATCCTGAAGACGAAGACGAAACACCTGGACGTCGCGCCGACGAACATCGAGCTGTCCGCGGCGGAGGTCGAGCTGTTCAGCGCGATCGGCCGCGAGATGGCCCTCCGCGACAAGCTGACGAAGGAGATCGTCGAGCGCTACGACTACATCCTCATCGATTGCCCGCCGACGCTCGGACTGCTGACGCTGAACGCGCTCGTCGCCGCGAACGGCGTGATCATCCCCGTGCAGACCCAGTACTACGCGCTCAAGGGCGTGGCGGCCCTGCTCAAGATCATCAAGACCGTGCAGGATCGGCTCAACCCGAAGCTCAAGGTCCTCGGCATGCTGCCGACGTTCTACGACAGCAGGACGATCCTCGGACGCGACATGCTCGATTCGCTGCGCGACCTCGGTGACCATCAGGTCTTCCGGACCGTCATCCGTCAATCGGTGAAGGTCGGCGAAGCGCCGACCGCCGGTGTACCGATCACGGTCTACGACCCCAAGTCGGACGCCGCGAAGGCGTTCATCGATCTCGCGAAGGAGGTGGCCAATGCTCACTAGGAGCGGTAAGTCGTTCCGCGAAGCGGGGACCCGCATCTTCCAGCAGGAGCGCGAGGCCCAGCACGGCATCGTGAGCCTCCTCGCGTCCAAGGGCCCCAACTCGATCAAGGAGCTGCCCGTCGAGAAGGTCGTGCCCAACCCGGAACAGCCGCGCATGACGTTCCACGAGGAGACGCTGCAGGAGCTCGCCGCCTCGATCCGCGAGCACGGGGTGCTCCAGCCGATCCTGGTGCGCCCGGCCGGAGACGACTTCCAGATCATCGCGGGCGAGCGCCGCTGGCGCGCCTCGAAGCTCGCGGGCAAGGAGACGATCCCGGCGATCGTCGAGCGGTTCGACGACGCGACCGCACTCGAGATCGCGCTCATCGAGAACCTGCAGCGGGAGGACCTCTCGCCGCTGGACGAGGCGATCATCTACAAGAAGATGACCGACGAGCTCGGGTACTCGATCCGCAATCTCGCCGGCAAGCTCGGCAAGGACAAGGGCTACGTCGAGAACCGGCTCCGCCTCGCGACGGCGCCGGACGACGTGCGCGAGATGGTCGCCGCCCGCTACGACACGCTGTCCGCGGCATACGAGCTGATGAAGATCGACGACAAGCGCCGTCGCCGGTCGCTCGCCAAGCAGGTCGTCGCCGGCAAGCTCACCTTGATCCGCCTGCGCGACAAGGTCGAGCGCGTGCTCAATCCCGATCAGGCCGAGCCGAAGGCCGCCCCGGCGATCCCGGCCCTCCGCGACGACTCGCTCATCACGGCGACCCGGAAGCTGAACGAGGCGCTGCAGGATCTCGCGCGCGCTCTCGGGGACGACGGCAGCTCGAACATTCCGGAGGCCGATCGGACCAACCTCGCGAAGTTCCTGACCATCAGCCGGGCCCGGATGGACAATCTGGTCGCGCGGCTGCGCACGCGGTGACCGGGATGGCGGACCGCCGGGGAATCTCGTTCCGCGATTCGGCGATCTCGTTCGCGTTCATGACGCTGGTGATCGCGGTGCTGTCGGTCGCGCTTCTCGTGCTGCTGGACCCGCGCTCGCAGACGTTCTGGGGCGCCAAGCTCAGCGATCTGGGCACCGCGGCGCGAGCGCTCGTCGACCAGCTGCCCCGGTTCCGCTAGGTCCGCGGGCGATCAGGGGCGAGGGCCGGCTCTAGCGGTCGGCCGAGACCGGCTGCTCCACGACCTGTTTCTGGACCGGGATGTCGCGCATGATCGCGAGGCCGGTGGCGACCAGGCCGAGTCCGGAAAACAGGAGAAGCGCGGCGTCGCTACCCAGGAATGCGTTGAGCTCCATCTTCGCGCCACCTTTCCCGCTGCTCGGGTTCAACGTCCGATCTGGAGAGAGGACACGCATCCGGAGTGCCATCGAGCGGGCGAGCAGGGCCCCGCTCGCCAACAGTTGGGTAACGGGTCACGCGCGCGGCGGTAACTTCTTCGCCTTCACCTGGGCGACCCGCCGGCCGTCCACGGCGGTCACGGTGAAGCGGTACCCCTCGATGTCCAGGGTGTCCCCCACCTGCGCGAGCCGGCCGAGCCGGCCGAAGACCATGCCGCCGACCGTGTCGTAGGACTCGCCCTCGAGGTCCATCCCGAGGCGCTCCCGAAGCTCCGACAGCGGCATGAGCCCATTGATGAGGAAGACGCCGTTCTCCTCCCGGAGCATCGGGACCTCCCGGTCGAACTCGTCCTGAACCTCGCCGACGAGCTCCTCGATCACGTCCTCGAGGGTGACCAGCCCGGCCGTGCCACCGAACTCGTCGATGACGATGGCGAGCTGCACCCGTTCCCGGCGGAACTGCGCCAGGGCTCGATCGAGGTGGGCGGTCTCGGGAAGGTAGAGCGGCTTGCGCATGAGGTCGCGGACCGGCTTCTCGGGCGCGGCTCCGACGACGTCCTTGACGTGGATGACCCCCACGATGTGGTCGAGGTCGTCTCGATAGACCGGGATCCGGGTGAACGGGCTCTGGCGCAGCAGCTCCACCACCCCCGCGACGGTCGTGTCCTCGGGTACCGCCACGATCTCGGTCCGTGGGACCATGACCTGCCGCACGAGCGTCTCCGCGAAGTCGAGCGCGTTTCCGACGAGGACCCGCTCCGACTCCTGGAGGATCCCCTTGCGGGTCGACGCCGCCACGAGCATCCGCAGCTCCTCGGCGCTGTGGGCCTGCGCCTCCGCCCCGGGGCTGACGCCGAACAGCCGAACGATCCCGAGGGCACTGCCGTTGATGACGCCGATGAACGGGCGCATCACGGAG
Source organism: Chloroflexota bacterium (assembly GCA_034666765.1). GTDB lineage: Bacteria > Chloroflexota > Limnocylindria > P2-11E > P2-11E > UBA4735. Next base: position 3,838 of record JAXDLF010000020.1, on the reverse strand, counting down.
TGAAAGACGTCGAGCGGGTACGCGGTCCAGAGGGCCAGGGCGAGAGCGCGGTCGAGCGCCAGGTACTTCGGCGCCAGCTCCGCGATGACGACGGTGCAGTACGTCACCAGGGCGAAGGCGATGAGGAAGCTGACGACCGTGACGAGCACCGGGCTGACCGCGGCCAGCGGCTCGAAGACCGGCTCGAGGAACCGGGCCACGACGGGCTCGCCGACGAGTCCGAGGCCGAGCGCCGCGAGGGTGACCCCCAGCTGGATCGCGGAGATGTAGGAATCGAGCGACATGAGGATCTGCATCGCCTTGCGCGCGCGGGCGCTCCCGGCCTCGATCTCCTCCTGCAGCTGCGTGCCGCGGACCCGCACGAACGAGTACTCCGCCGCGACGAAGAACGCGTTCACGATGAGGAGGACGACGAAGATGAGGAGGGCGAAGCCCGTCGCGCCCGCGTCCATCCGGATGCATTCTCGCACGTACCATTGGGCTCGATGAACGTGCGCGTGCGCCTCTTCGCGTCGGCGCGCGAGGCCGCCGGGATCGGCCATCTGCTCCTCGATCTGCCGCGCGGGGCCACGGTCCGCGACGCGATCGCCGCGTTGGCCCGGCAGCACCCGCTGGTCGGGGAGATCCGGCAGATGGTGATCGCGAAGAATCGCAGCTACGTCGGGCTGGACGAGCCGCTGGCCGAGGACGACGAGCTCGCGCTCATCCCGCCGGTCTCCGGAGGCGCGGTCGCGGGCGCCCTGCGGATCCTGGTCAGCGCGTCACCGCTCTCGGTCGACGCGGCCATCGACTCCGTGCGCGGGCCGGACACCGGCGGCATCGTGGTGTTCCTGGGCACGGTCCGCGACTCGAGTCGCGGGAAGCGCGTCCGGCACCTCGAGTACGAGGCCTACGCGGAGATGGCCGAGGCGAAGATGCGCGAGGTCGCGGGCGGGCTCGAACGGGCCCACGCCCCGCTGCGGCTTGCGCTGCACCACCGGGTCGGCGATCTGGCGATCGGCGAGACGGCCGTGATCATCGTCGCGGCCGCGCCCCATCGCGACGCCGCGTTCGCGGCCGCGCGATCCGCGATCGACGAGCTCAAACGCGTCGTACCGATCTGGAAGAAGGAGTACACCGACGATGGCGCCGTGTGGGTCGAGGATCACGCCTGAGCGTGACGACGTGCTGGATGGTCGTGACGACGCCTGAGAACTACCGCCGGACGCGCGCGAAGCGGTTCACGGTCCAGGGCGTGAAGGCGCGCCACCGGCGCAAGGCCGAGCGGATCGCGCCCGGGGACCGGGTGTGCTGGTACCTCGTCGGCATCGCGGGATTCGTCGCGACGGCCACCGTCACGTCGCCGACGTTCGAGGACAGCAGGCCGATCTGGGTCTCGGCCGGCCGGCCGGACCCGTACCCCTGGCGGTTCCGGATCGCGCGGGACATCGCGCGTGACGCCGACGAGGCCGTTCCCGCGGCGTCGCTGGCCGGCCGCCTCGCGTTCGTGCGACGGTGGCCGAGCGCGCACTGGCGGCTCGCGTTCCAGGGGAACCTGCACGAGATCGGGCACCGCGACTTCGCGGTCATCGAGCGGGCGCTCGCGTCGTGAAGCGCGCGGCAACCGTGCTCGCCAGCACCCTCGCGACGATCCTCCTCGTCGTCGCGTTCCTGTTCATCCCGCTCTCGCTCGTGACCGGCGAGTACGTGCATGTCGTGGTCGAGGTGCTGCTCGCGATCGCCAGCCTCTGGTACGTGACCCGGGTGATGCGCGCCGATCGCCGGGAGCGGCGGGCGGCCGAGGCCCTCCTCCCACCCGAGCGCCGGCCGGTGCGGCGGGCACCGCGCCAGCCGATCACCTTCCAGGTGCGCGAGACGTTCGTCGCCATGGGCATCTGGTTCGCCCTCGTATTCGTGTTCAACGGCCTCGTGCTCGGCCTGGGGGCCGCGGCGAACGCCGGCATCTCGTTCTTCGCCGCGTTCATGCTCGCGACGCTCACCGTCACCGGGCGGCACATGATGTTCCGCCTCACGCAGGAGGATGACCCGCGCTAGGCTCGGCACGTGGACTTCGGCGTACAGATCGAGCCGCAATTCGGGTTCAGCTACGCGGACATCGTCGAGATCGGCGCGGCCGGCCAGCGCGCGGGGTTCACCCGCCTCTGGCTCAGCGATCACCTCTTCCTCGGCCCGGACGCGGTCCGCACGGACTGCCTCGAGGCGTGGTCGGCGCTCGCGGCGCTCGCCCGCGACCTCGACACGATCCGCATCGGCGCGATGGTGACCTGCCAGTCGTACCGGAATCCGGCGCTGCTCGCGAAGATCGCGGCCGGGGTCGACCAGTTCAGCGCCGGCCGCCTGGAGTTCGGCATCGGTGCGGGCTGGAAGGAGGTCGAGTACCTGGCCTACGGGTACGACTTCCCCGAGGCGCCGGTCCGGGTGGACCAGCTCGTCGACACGATCGAGATCTGCCAGCGGATGTGGAAGGACGACAAGGCGACCTATCACGGCAAGCACTACTCGGTGACGGACGCTCCGTGCGCGCCGAAGCCGCTGCAGTCGCCGCTCCCGATCTGGATCGGCGGGTCGAAGCCGCGGATCTTCCGCATCGCCGCGAAGTACGCGCATTGGATCAACCACACCTCGGGTGACATGACGCCCGCCGGCGTCCGGGTGCGGCAGGAGGCGCTCGACAGCGCGTGCCGCGATCGCAAGCGCGACCCGAAGACCCTGAAGCGCAGCGCGTTCCTGACGCTGGTCGTCGGCGCGAACGCGCGCGAGGTCGAGGCACTCGTCGCCGATGCCGCCGGGCGATCGAAGCAGACTCCGGACCAGTGGCGCGCCGCGCGTCCGTCGGCGATCGTCGGCACGCCCCCGGACGTCATCGCGCGCCTTCGCGACTACGTGGCCGTCGGCATCGATCACGTGAACGCGCTCTTCCCCTACACCCGCGAGCGCGAGATGGTCGAGCTCCTCGGCCGCGAGGCCGTCGCCGCCCTGCGCTAGTCCTTCGGCCGCTTCAGGTGGTGGCCGGTCTCGCGCTGGTACGCCGACACGATCGCGACCAGCAGGGCTTCGCTGAACGGCGGACCGACGATCTGGAGCCCGACGGGCAGGCCATCGGTGCCGAAGCCGCAGGGAAAGAAGATCGCCGGCAGCCCGGCGAGGTTGCCCGCCGGGATGAGCGCCGTGTTTCCGGGCCCCGGCGCGTCGCCCTTGGCTGGGTCGGTCAACGAGCCCGCGCCGGGCGGCCGCCCATCCAGCGGCGCGTCGATCGATGGAGCGGTGGAGGTCCGGCCCGGCCCGACGATGACGTCCACCGTCTCGAAGAGCTCGCGGAAGCGCTCGATGAGGATCGTCCGGAGCCGCTGCGCCTGCAGGTACTCGCGCGCGCGGATCTCACCGCCGCTCCTCAGCCCGGCCACCTGCCGCTTGTCGCCGAGCTCATCGACGCGGCCCGAATCGATGAGCTCGCCGAAGATCGTCGCGCCCTCGGCGCCGTAGACCGTGCCGACCATCGGGCCGTACGGCAGATCGGTCGGAAGCACCGCGCGCGTCACCTTCGGGATGACCTTGCGGAGCTCCGACATCCCGCGCTCGAGCGCGCGCTTCGCGTCGGGCGTGGCGTGGCTGAGGTCCTCCTCGGCGAAGCCGACCCGCACGGCGCGGACGGCGCCGGTCGCGGCACGTCCGGCGAGCGGAGCGAAGCGCTTCCCGCTCAGCGTCGGATCGGCGGGATCGGGGCCGGCCATCGTCTGCAGCGCGAGCGCGCAGTCGTCGGCGGTGCGGGCCATCGGGCCGAGCTTGTCGAGCGTCCAGGACAGGGCCATGGCGCCGTGCCGGCTGATCAGGCCGTACG
>JAXDLF010000019.1:0-9752 GCA_034666765.1 Chloroflexota bacterium | reverse complement strand
TCGGCTTCGCGGATCCCGAAGACGCCCCACGTCGGCTCGGTCCGGGCCCACGCCTCGCCCGCCCGCGCGTCCAACGCCTCCCGGTTGTTCTTCGTCCACTGCTCGACGTTCCGCGAGATCGAGTCCGAGGGCGTGCTCACTCCTCCTCGGCCTCCGGATGGGCGAGGACCTCTTCGATCACGTCGTAGGAGAAGCCGCGGGCCACGAGGTACTGGTGGATCTTCCGCTTCCGTTCCGGCTCTTCCATCGAGAGCCAGCGGTTCATCGGCCGGCTGATCGCCTCGCGCGCGCGCTTCGACTCGGAATCCGGGTCGGCCTCGCCGAGCACCACGTCGATGGTCTCGCGCGCGACGCCCTTCGCGATGAGCTCGCTCGCGATCGCGCGCTGGCCCTTGGGCCGGAACTTCGCGCGCTGCTCGACCCAATAGCGGGCGAACGCCTCGTCGTCGATGTATCGCTGGGCGCGGAGCTGGTCGATGGCCTTGTCCTGGGCCGCCTCGTCGAACCTCTTCGTGCGCAGGTGGCGTTTGATCTCCGAGACGCTGCGCGGGCGCGAGCCGAGGTACCGCACCGCGGCCTCGTAGGCGTCGCCCTGCGGAGGCGTATCGCGTGCGGGCCGGCTAGCTTTCCTCATCCGGGCCGCCGGCCGGAAGGGCGCCCGACTTCTCGCGGACCTTCGCCTCGACCTCGGCGGCGACGTCGGGGTGATCGCGGAAGAACTGCTTGGCGTTCTCGCGGCCCTGGCCCAGGCGGGTCTCGCCGTAGTTGAACCAGGCTCCGAATTTCGTCACGACGCCCGTGAGCAGCCCCATGTCCACGAGCCCGCCCTCGCGGGAGATCCCTTCGACCGCGAGGATCTCCAGCTCGGCGATCCGGAACGGCGGCGCGACCTTGTTCTTCACGACCTTCACGCGCACGCGGCGACCGATGACGTCGGTGCCGTTCTTGATCTGCTCGATACCCGCGACATCGAGCCGCATCGACGCGTAGAACTTCAGCGCCTTGCCACCGGTGGTCGTCTCGGGGTTGCCGAACATCACACCGATCTTCTCGCGCAGCTGGTTGATGAAGATGACGGTCGTCTTGGTCTTGGAGATCGTGCCGGTGAGCTTCCGGAGAGCCTGGCTCATCAGCCGCGCCTGCATGCCGACGTGGGCGTCCCCCATCTCGCCCTCGATCTCGGCCTTCGGCACGAGCGCCGCCACCGAGTCGACGACGACGAGGTCGACCGCGCCGCTCCGCACGAGCGTGTCGGCGATCTCGAGGGCCTGCTCGCCGTTGTCGGGCTGCGAGATGAGCAGCTCGTCCGTGTTGACGCCGCAGATCCGGGCCCAGCCGGCGTCCAGGGCGTGCTCCGCGTCGATGAACGCCGCGGTGCCGCCGCTGCGCTGGACCGACGCGACGGCGTGGAGGGCGAGGGTCGTCTTTCCCGACGCCTCCTGGCCGTAGATCTCGACGACCCGGCCGCGCGGGTAGCCGCCGACGCCGAGTGCCAGGTCGAGCGCGAGCGAGCCGCTCGGGATGACGTCGATCGCCTGGGTGCCTTCGGCCCCAAGCTTCATGATCGAGCCCTTCCCGAACTGCTTTTCGATCTGCAGGATGGCCGCGTCGATGGCCTTGGTCTTCTCGCTCACCTTCTTGGACCCCTCGGACGACAACGGCACGGACTTGCTCGGTCCCGCCACCGCTAGAACTTCTCTTTCCGCTTGGGCTTGATGACCTCGAAGGCCATCGGGTTCACCGGCGCGACGGTTCCGCGCTTCTTGAGCTCTTTTTCCATCTGCTCTTTGGACTTCTTTTTGGCCTTCTTACCGCCGGCGTCTCCACCACCAGTGGGCATGTGTCTCCCTCCCTGACCCCGCGTTGGAAGCGTGGCGAGCATAGCAGCGGCGACCCGTGCCTAGACTGCGCGCGTGCCCGATTCGAAGCGTCAAGCGCGCGTCACGACGAAGACCGGTGACACGGGCGACACATCGCTCTTCGGGCCGGGCCGCATCCGCAAGACCGACCCGCGCATCGAGGCGCTCGGCGACCTCGACGAGACGCAATCGGCCATCGGCCTCGCCCGCGCGATGGCCTCCGGCTCCGTCGCGGAGACCCTGGTCGAGCTGCAGCGTGCCCTCTACATCGCGATGTCCGAGATCGGCACGCCCGCCGCCGACGTTGCGCGCCTCCCGCAACGGATCGATGCCACCTCGGTGGCCGAGCTCGAAGAGCACGCCGCCGCGGTGCGGGCGACGGTCGATATCGCCGCCCGGTTCGTCATCCCCGGCGAGGACGAGCTGTCGGCGCGGTTGGATGTTGCGCGCGCGGTCTGCCGGCGCGCCGAGCGGCGGGTCGTCGCCCTCGCCGACGGCGGCGAGATCGACGGCGAGCACCTGCTGCCCTGGCTGAACCGGTTGTCGGACGTGCTCTTCGTGCTGTCGCGAGCGGTCGAGCCGGGCGCGCGCCCGGCCCGCGAGACCTAGCTCAGCGCAGCCAGGGCGGGGCTTCCCACTTGTCGGGGAGCACCGTGACCTTCACCGGCATCTCCGCCGCCTGCTCGGACACCGACTGGATCTGGTTGATCAGCATCGGTCCGTACGGGCAGAACGGGGTCGTGAGGACCATCTTGACCTCGGCCTCCTCGGGGGTGAACACGACTTCCCGGATGAGATCGAGGTCGATGACCGAGAGGCCGATCTCGGGATCGAGCACCGCCTGGAGCGCGTTCAGGACCTTCTCCTGCTTCTCGGCGTCGGAGACGATGTGGGCCGTGTCGTCTGTCATGGCCCCATTGTCTCACCCGGCCGAGCTGTTCTCGTCCCAGAGGCTCGCGCGCTGCGGAGGCGCGATCCCGAGGTGCTTGTAGGCCCGTTCGGTCGCGATCCGGCCCCGCGGGGTCCGCTGGAGGTAGCCCTCCTGGAGCAGGTACGGCTCGTACACGTCCTCGATGGTCTCGGTGTCCTCGCTCACCGCGGCGGCGAGCGTCTCGAGCCCGACCGGGCCGCCCGAGAACTTCTCCACGATCGCCGAGAGCAGCATCCGGTCGACGGCGTCGAGGCCGACCTCGTCCACCTCGAGCGCGAGGAGCGCTTCCTTGGCGACGGCGAGCGTGATCACGCCATCGTGCTTCACCTGGGCGTAATCGCGGACCCGCTTCAGCCAGCGGTTCGCGATGCGCGGGGTCCCGCGCGAGCGGCGCGCGATCTCGCGCGCCGCGGCGGGATCGATCTCGACGCCCAGGATGCGCGCCGAGCGCTTCACGACGAGCTCGAGGGACTCGGGCGTGAAGAGATCGAGGCGGTACGTCGCGCCGAAGCGATCGCGGAGCGGCGAGCTCAGCCGGCCGATCCGCGTCGTGGCGCCGACGAGGGTGAACCGCGGCACCGGCAGGCGCAGCGTGCGGGCCCCCGGACCCTTGCCGAGCACGATGTCGAGATGGAAATCCTCCATCGCCGGGTAGAGGACCTCCTCGACGATGCGCGGGAGCCGATGGACCTCGTCGACGAAGAGCACGCTCCCCGGCTCGAGGTTCGTGAGGATCGCCGCGAGGTCCCCGGCGCGCTCCATCGCCGGGCCGCTCGTCACGCGGATCGGGACGCCGAGCTCGTGGGCGATGACGTTGGCGAGCGAGGTCTTCCCCACTCCCGGCGGGCCGTACAGGGCGACGTGCTCGAGGGCCTCGTTCCGGCCCTTGGCCGCATCGATGAGGATCCGCAGGTTCGCCTTGACCTTCTCCTGGTTGATGTATTCGTCGTCGGAGAGGCGCTGCGGCCGAAGCGTCGTTTCGAGGCTGTGCTCCTCTTCGCGCGCCACCGGCGCGACCGGTCGCTGGGCCGGGCTCACCGGGCGGCGGCCTCGCGGGCCCGGCGGACGATGTCGATGATCCGGTCCGCGGCGACGTCCTGCGGGACCAGCTCGGCCTCGGTCGAGGAGCGCCCCTTGAGCTCGACGCTCTTCTCCTTGAGGGACCGCTTGCTCACGGTCACCCGGAAGGGGATGCCGATGAGGTCGGCGTCGGCGAACTTCACGCCGGCGGACTCGTCCCGGTCGTCGAACAACACCTCGACGCCCTTCTCCTCGAGGGTCGCGACGAGCGCATCCGCGGTGGCGCGGACGGTCTCGTCGTTCATCGGCAGCCCGACGACGTGGACCTCGTACGGCGCGACGGCGAACGGCCAGATGATGCCCCGGTCGTCGCGATTCGTCTCGATGATCGTCTGGACCCCGCGGCTGACGCCGATGCCATACGACCCGAAGTAGAACGGCTTGCGCGTTCCATCCTCGGCGAGGTACGTCGCGCCCATCTTGTCCGCGTAGTAGGTGTCGAAGGAGAAGATGTTCCCCACCTCGACGCCGCGCGCGAGCGTGAGCGTTCCGCCGCACGCGGGGCACGCATCCCCGGGCTTCACGTCGTGCACGTCCGCCCGCTCGGCGTCGGCGAAGTCGCGGCCCGGGACGACGTTGTCGAGGTGGGTGTCCTTCGTGTTGGCCCCGGCCACGTAGCCGCGCCGCTCGACGCTGGAGTCCACGACGACGCGGGCGCGGAGCCCGACCGGCCCCACGAACCCGGCGACGCCGCCGGCGGCCGCGAAGTCGGCATCGTTCGCGAACGTGATCTGCGGGACGTCCAGGAGCTTGCGCAGCTTCGCGTCGTTCGCTTCGCGGTCGCCCGGCAGCACCACGGCGACGACACCCTTCGGCGTCTTGAGCAGCAGCGTCTTGAGGAACGCGCTCGCCGGCCGCTGCAGCGATGCTTCGAGGGCCTCGATCGACTCGGCGCCCGGCGTCGCGATCGGCACGGCCTTGGCGGCCTCGCCCACCGGCGCGGTGTCCGGCAGCTTCCGGCGGGCCTTCTCCATGTTGGCCTTGTAGTCGCAGTTCTCGCAGATCGCGATGGTGTCCTCGCCCACGTCGGTCAGGACCTGGAACTCGTGGGCCAGGTCGCCGCCCATCGCGCCGGTGTCCGACTCGACGCTGATCGCGTTCAGCCCCATCCGCTGGAACGTCCGCACGTAGGCCCCGTGCTCGGCGGCGTACGCCCGCTGCAGCCCGGCCTGGTCGGCGTCGATGGAGTACGCGTCCTTCATCACGAATTCGCGCACCCGCAGCAGCCCGGCTCGCGGCCGGGCCTCGTCACGGCCCTTCGATTGGAAGTGGTAGACGATGACCGGCAGCTGGCGATAGCTCTGGATCTCGTTGCGGGCGTGGTGCATGACCATCTCTTCGTGGGTGTAGCTGACCATGTACTCGCGCCCGTTGTGGTCCTTCGTGCGGAAGGTGATGGGCTCGAGGGCCTCCCAGCGCCCGGTCTCCTTCCAGTACTCGGCGGGCGTCAGGACGGGCATCTCCATCTCCTGCGCGCCGATGCGGTCCTGCTCTTCCCGGATGATCCGCTCGACCTTCTTGGCCACGCGGAAGCCGAGCGGCAGCCAGGTGTACAGACCGGCCGCCAGCGGGCGCGCGATCGCCGCCCGAAGGAGCAGCTGATGGCCGGGGCTCTGGGCCTCCGATGGCGGCTCGCGGAGCGTGCGGCCGAACATGCCTGACATGCGCATGCGCGAATTGTCGGTGAAACGGAGGCGGGGCCGCTTTGCGCGCTCGCGGAGCCTCACGCGGAGATCCTCCGTCTCGAGCCGGCAGGACCTCCGCGACGCGATCGCTAGGGCGCGGCGCTCGGTGCTAGCTCTTCGCCTCGGCGACCGGCGGGGTCTCGCGGACCTCGCGATCGCGGTGCGGCCGATTGAGCGTGACCAGGTTCGAGCCGGCGGACTCCATCTTGGCAGCGCCGTCGAACATGACGCCCTTCTCGACCATGAACGACGGCGTCGCGACGTCGCCCTTCACCCGAGCGGGCTTGTGCAGCTCGACCATCTCGGTCGCCTTGATGTTGCCGTTCACCTCGCCGTTGACCACGATCGAGCCACAGCTGATGTCGGCGGTGACCTTCGCGCCCTCGCCGATGATGAGCATGTCGTTCGTGGTGATCTCACCGGTGAAGGTGCCGTCGATCCGGACGGTCCCTTCGAAGGTGAGCTTGCCGTCGAACTGCGAGCCGCGGCCGAGAAGCGCGTTCAACGAACCGTCCGCGGGCGCCTGCTTCGTACGATCTTGCACTGTTCCTGTTCCCTCCTGTGGAGTCCACGCGGCTTTGTGCTCGCGAGGCGACTCGTCTGGCGCGGGATCGTTCTTATTGCCGGTGCGGAACATTTTTCACAGCCCCCTCGTCGCAGCGTTACCGGGGCAACGCCGCCAAGAGCCGCATGGTACGGCTAGAGTGCCTCGGCGAGTGCGTCCCAAACTAGTGTCTGTGTCTTGGTCGGGATGCGCGAGCCGGTGTCGACCCGCCGGCAGACGAGCTCGGTCTGTTCTCCGTAGAGCGTGTGGAGACGAACGAGCATGTCCAGGGCTTCCTGACGCTTCTCGGGGTCCTTCCACCGCATCACGGTGGCGCGGACGCGCTGCGAGCGCTGGTGGAAGCGGTCCAGGTGGATCCACCCGGGACCTTCGGGCCACCGCTGCTCACCGAAATGGATGCCCTGCACGAATGTCGTTTCGATGAGGTCGGCCTTCCGGAAGTCGTTCCCCCGGAACTCGTTGACCGCCCGGGCGGGATCGAGGTGCTGCGCGGCCAGGCCCCACGGCTTGCCGTAGAAGCGGCACTTCGTGATCGGCCCGGAAAAGGTGCAGTTCACGAACTCGGCGCAGGCAGCCTGCCACTTGTCGAGGTGGGCGTCGGCGAAGGTGCAGCCTTCGAACCGGGTCTGGCCCGGGTCCGCCTTCGAGAGGTCCGCGCCGTCGAACCGGCAGTCGCGGAAGACGCTCTGCTCCGGGCTGGAGAAGAGCGGCTGCCACTTCCGGTCGAACACGAGGCCCCGGAAGTCGCAGTTCACGAAGATGCAGGCCTCCGGGGTGAACCGCGAGAAGGCGACCTTGCGGAAGTCGACGTCCTCGATCGTCGCGCGCCGGATGTGGACGACGCCGCTGGAGGCGTCGAGCTCGAGCGCTATGTGCGCGTTCCCGCGGGCACCGAGCGGCCCGGGGTGAGCTGGCCGGCGTGGGACAGCTTGGGAGCCTTCTGGGAGTACGGCTCCTTGCCGTTCTCGACCAGGATCTTGTCGATCTCCGCGAGCAGCGCGTCCATCAGCTGGGCCTCGGGGTAGACGCCCACGACCTTGCCCTTCCGGAAGATCGCGCCCTTGCCCACCCCGCCGGCGATCCCGACGTCCGCGTCCTTCGCCTCGCCGGGCCCGTTCACCTCGCAGCCCATGACCGCGATCTTCATCGGCACCGGCAGCGCCCGCAGCCGCTCCTCGGCGACCTTCGCGAGCGGGATGAGATCGATGTCCGCGCGGCCGCACGACGGGCAGGCCACGAGCGTCAGGCCCTGGTCGCGCAGCTCGAGCGACTTCAGGATGTCGAACGCGGCGTGCACTTCCATGACCGGGTCCTCGGAGAGCGACACCCGGATCGTGTCGCCGATGCCTTCGTAGAGGAGCACGCTCATGCCGGCACTCGACCGCACCGAGCCCGAGAGCAGCGTCCCCGACTCGGTGACGCCCAGGTGGAGCGGGTACGGGATGGCCTTCGCGAGCCTGCGGTAGGCGGCGATCATCTTCGGGACCTCGAACGCCTTGACGCTGACGATGATGTCGGTGAAGTCGAGCTCCTCGAGGATCCGGATCTCCGAGAGCGCCAGGTCCACCATGCGCTGGGCGTCGTCTCGCAGGTCGCCCGCGACCTTGTCCGGGATGGAGCCGAAGTTCACGCCGATGCGGATCGGGGTGCCCTGCTCCTTCGCGCGCTTCACGACCTCGCGGACGCCGTCCTTGTTGTGGATGTTGCCGGGGTTCAGCCGGAGCTTGTGGACCTTCGCGTCGAGGGCCATGAGCGCGAGCTTGTAGTCGAAGTGGATGTCGGCGACCACCGGCAGGATGCTCCGCCGGACGAGCTCCTTCAGCGCTTCGCCCGCGCGCCGGTCGGGGACGGCCACGCGCACGATCTCGCAGCCGGCCTCCTGCAGGCGCTCGATCTGGCGGATCGTGGCCTCGACGTCGTGGGTGAGGGTGGTGCACATCGACTGCACGGCGATCGGAGCGCCGTCCCCGATCGGCACCCCGCCGACCCACACGCGCTTGCTTGCTCGGCGCAGGCGCGGGCCGACGCGATCCTCGGGAAGGTTGAGATCGACGCTGATCGGCGACTGCATCACGTACTAAGGGTAGTCGTCCTAGCGTTATCCGAGCGTGCCAAACCGGTCTGTGACGGCCCTCCGCGCGTGCCTCGTCGCGCTCTGCGTGCTCACGCGGCTGGCCTTCGTGGCCACGCCGGCGACGGCCGCGTACGGCGGGCTGCGGCTCCCCTATCCGCCCGGCCGGGCGTACGTCGTCACCCAGCCGCCCGGCGCCTTCCAGAGCTGCGCGCGCACCGGTGGCAGCCACTGCGTGGGCAACGACATCTGGGCCTACGACTTCGGCCTGCACATCGGCGATCAGATCGTCGCCGCGCACGCCGGCACGGTGATCCGCTACGTCGCGGGATTCGGCACCGGCTCGTGTGACCCGGCGTACCGGAACGACGCGAACTACATCGTGCTCGATCACGGCGACGGCTACTCCTCGATCTACTGGCACATCAGCTACGGCTCCGCGTCGGTCGCCCCCGGACAGGCGGTCGCGCAGGGGCATCCGATCGCCGATGCGGGCGCCGCGGGCATCGTGTGCGGCAATCCGGGCGACCACCTCCACTTCGCGGTCGAACCCACGCCGGCGAACGGCGTGTCGGTGCAGACCTCGGTGCAGATCCGCTTCGACGAGGCCGGCGAACCGGCGGCCGGTACGGCACCGGTCTCGGCCAACCGCCCGCGCTTCTCGGCGGCGTACGTCGGCGGAAGCGAGTGGGTCGTCCTCGGCAACGGCGAGCGTCATCCGACGACGGGCCTCTGGCGCAACACCGGGTGGGACTCGTGGTCGCAGTCGAACTCGCGCCTCGGGACGTTCGGGCCCGAGCCGCCGCAGGATCGCGCGAGCGTGCTCACGGGGACGAATCGCGTCGGCCAGAGTCAGCCGACGGTCGCGCCCGGCGAGGTCGCGAGCTTTCCGTTCGTCCTGACCGGCCCCCCGGCGCCGGGCATCTACCGCGTGTACCTGCGGCCGGTGCTCGACGGGGTGACGTGGATGGAGGACCAGGGTGTGTTCTGGCTGGTCGATCGCCGGTGAGACGCTTCACCCCGTTCGCCGCCTTCCTCGTCGCGGTCATCGCGATCGCCGCGCTCGGCGCGACGGCGCTCTCCGCCACGCGCGGACCGGTCGGCCCGGCCGCCTCGTACGCGAGCTCGACGCTCGGCTACGAGGTCCAGCTCCCCGGGGGCTGGCGCCGCTCGACCGTGCTCTCGGCCCTCGTCCGCAACGGCAACCTCAAGGTCGGCCACGAGGTCTTCACGATCCGCTCGGTCGCCGATGAGTCCGCCGCGCTGAACGATCTGGGTCCCGGCGGCATCTGGTCGTACGTCGCCGTCGTGGAGCAGTGGCGCGACCCGAGCGGCTGGAGCGCGATGGCCTGGGCCACCGATCCGCTGCTCGCGGGCTGGGCCCAGGGACAGGTCGTGGAGAGCGCGACGATCGACGGCCGCGTCGCCGCGAAAGTCACGAACGGTCCGCGCTTCTCGGTCGCCTACTACGTCCAGGACGCCGGGCGGATGTTCGTCGTCGGCTACAAGGTCGACGCGCCGCAGTGGAAGCCGTCAGCCGCGACCGACGCGGACCTCCGGG
>JAXDLF010000018.1:0-2941 GCA_034666765.1 Chloroflexota bacterium | reverse complement strand
ACCATCGCGCCCGTCCGCATGGCCACCGTCTACCGCAGCGACGACAACGTTCGAACGCTCCTGCGCGAGCGGTCCGCCGTGTTCGGCGCGGCGCTCGACCGCGTCCGCGGGCGCGCCGAGTGGGGCGTCAAGGGGTTCGCCACGCGGCGGCCCGACGCGCAGCCGCCTGCTGTCTCGGGGGCAGGACCAGGGACGGCGTACCTGATGCGACGACGCGCGCAGCGTGATCAAGCCGCCACGACCCGGGAGAGATCCCTGGATGCCGCGGAGTCGGTGCACCGCAGGATCGCCGGGATCGCCGTCGCGAGCCGCCGCTACCCGCCGCAGGACCCGCGACTGACCGGCCACAGCGACGAGATGGTGCTGAACGCCGCGTACCTGGTGGACGACGCGACGACGGAAGCGCTGGAGCGGGAGGTGAGCCGGATGAGCTGCTCGGATCTGCGGCTCGAGCTGACCGGCCCGTGGGCGCCGTACTCGTTCGCGACATCGGATGAGGCGTGACCGTCACCCCCGCGGGCGACCGCGTCGCGCTGGTCGACCTGCTGGATCGCCTTCTCGCCGGAGGCGTCGTGATCACCGGTGACATCACCATCTCGCTCGCCGACGTCGACCTCGTGCACATCTCGCTGCGAGCCTTGATCAGTTCGGTCCAGACCCTGGTGGAACCATGAGCGGACTGCCGAAGCGGGTGGAGATGGACCCGGACGAGATCGGACGCGACCTCGGCAAGCTCGTGCTCACCATCATCGAGTTGGTGCGTCAGCTCATGGAACGTCAGGCGATCCGCCGGGTCGAGGAGGGGAACCTTCCCGACGACACCGTCGAGCGGCTCGGTCTCGGCCTGATGCGCCTGGAGGAGGCGATGACCGATCTCCGCGACTACTTCGGACTGCGGCCCGAGGATCTGAACCTCGATCTCGGCCCGCTCGGTGACTTGTTGCCCCGCATCGACTGACCGGCCCAGTCCGGGCTCGGGGCCCGTGGCGGCGCCGAACCGGCGCGACCTGTGTCCAACCCGTCGCTGCGGCGGACCGGGACTCGTGGGACTGCACACGACGGTCGACGACGCTCTCCCCGGCCGGCGATGAGGCCGGTGTCCCACCTCGTCACCATTCATCCGTCGCGGAGCAGGAGGTCGAGTCTGCGGGAGTACGCCTCCCGTGCGCGTCTCCTGGTCCTCAGGACGCGAAGGCCGAGCGATGTCAGTGAGTAGTGGAGGACGCCACCCTGCCGGTCGGCCTGAACGAGACGTTCCCTGGCAAGCCGGTGGAGCTCACGGTGGGCGCTCCCCGTGGGCAGCATGAACGTCTCTGCACCGGCGCCGGCGATCCGGGCCAGGAGTTGTCGCCCGGTCGCCGGCCCTGCGCTCGTCGCGGCGAGCAGGAGCAGGTCGATGTGCTCGCGATCGCGAACCCGGACGACACGGTGTGACCGCCGAGGTGGGTGAGTCATCTCGGTATGTCCGTTCCCCGGTTTCTCTGCGGGCGGCTCGTAGGCCCGGGCGTCGGTTCCGTCGGCCACCGGAACCCGCTGGGTACGGCGTACCAGCAGACCGCGCAGCGATGATGCGGCCGCGCCGCCGAAGGTGCTCGAGAGATCGGTGGGAGCGGCGCCGTTTCGCCGGTCGTCGGCAGGAGAAGCAGTCATCGCGATCGTGGCCTTCTTCCGGCTCTGCCGGCGGTTTCGAGGCGTTCGGTCTCCTCCGCCGACTGCAGGGCGGCGAGCACTTCCACACCCAGGTCGCGATAGTCGCCGGCGACACTCGCGGCCGTGGGCGAGACCCGCGGTGCTCGGATGTCCGATCGCAGCGCTTCCCACCACGCAGGCTGGGCGGCCACCTCGATCTCGAGTTCGTGCGCCAGTTTGCCGAGCCGGCGCGCGTCCTGAGCCGTGCGTTCCGCATGCCGGATGGTCGTCTGGAAGCGGGGTGAGTTGCCGCCGAAGGCTTCGTCTATCGCTTTCCGTGCTTCGCCGTGGATCGCTCGTGAGCGCGTACCGGTGGCGAACAGCACGACCCCGAGCAGTCCCAGGCGAGGGTTGATCTCGCGCGCCAGGCTGAACCGCTCCGCGACCAGGGCCATGCCCACGAGGCCGCCGACATCCGACTTCGTCGGCATCAGCACCCAGCGCGCAGCGGCGAGCGCGAGGTCGGACAAGATGGTCGATTCCGGGGGACAATCGATGAATACGACCTCATAGTCTGACGCTATGGGGGCGAGTACGTCGCCGAGCGCCCGAAATGCCGTGCGGCCATGATGCTGAACGCGCGAGATCATGATCGGAGTCAGGTCTTCCAGTCGTCCGCCCCCGCAGACGACGTCCAACTGTGGGCGCACGTCCAGGGCCGGCGTCAATGGGGTGCCGGCGAGGAAACTGTTCAGCAGGCCTGCGCCCTGGTCGTCGAAAGTGGCGTTGCGGTAGCCCAGATCGTCAGCCAGATTCGCCTGTCTGTTGAGGTCGATGAGCAGGCTGCGGTAGTCGGCTCCGGCAAACTGACCCGCGAGGTTGGCTGCCAAGGATGTCTTGCCGACGCCACCCTTGTCGTTGACGATGGCGATGACGCGGCCCAGCGCATAATCACGCTCGCGGTCCTTCTTGCGCTTGGCCACGTCAACCTCCGCAACGGCCGTCAGGGAACGGACGCCACAGCGCCCGCGGTGATGTGCTCACGGCATCACCGAGGTACCCCGCCACAGGGATCGCCACGCCTGCGGGTCCGGTTGGGCTCCGAAAGGCGCACGACCGGCGACCGAACGGGCGAGCAGCCGGGTGGGGCGTTTCCGCTGACCGGACGCGTGCGCGCGACGGCGCGATGTCGGACGTTCGAACCAACGGCCGTCAGGCGAGCGGTTCGAGCTGGAGGACGAGAATGATGCTCTCGCCGGAGATCGACCAGCGCCGTCGCACGATCTTGAACGTTCCGATCGTCGGCCCCTCG
>JAXDLF010000017.1:0-3329 GCA_034666765.1 Chloroflexota bacterium | reverse complement strand
ACACCGCCGACCGCGAGGAACGCTGGCTCAGCGACGAGACGCCGCTGTCCGGCAGCAACGGCAGCGGCCCGCTGGAGCGCAACATGAGCAATGGCTCCGCCGCGCCGCGCGATGGCGAGCAGCTCCGCCTCGGGGGCACGCCATACCTCAAAGGGCTCGGCATGGCCACGCCGGCCGAGCTGCGCTACTCCATCGACGGGTGTACGCGATTCCAGGCCGTGGTGGGCATCGACGATCGCACCGAGACGCCCGGCGCGGCAGCCTTCGTCGTTCACGTGGACGGCAAGCGGAAGCTGCGAACCGGGCGGGTCCGGGCGTCGGGTGTGCCCCGTGTGATCGACCTGGACGTCAGCGGCGGCCACGTTCTGACGTTGCGCGTCCGCCCGACGCCGGACGGGCGGCGCCGAGACATGGCCGACTGGGCCGATGCGCGGCTGATCTGCCCGGCCGGCGCCGGCCGGGGCACGCAGCTGGCGGCGGCCCGCTTCCTCGAGGTGAGGAAGGCGCCGCACGGAGTCAGCGTCGCGCTGATGAACGCCGACACCATCCCGGACCTGATCGCAGCGAACGCCGCGGACAACTCCGTGAGCGTGCTCCTCGGGAAGGGGGGCGGCCAGTTCGAGGCCGCACAGACGTTCGCCACGGGGGTGCGCCCGAAGGTTGCGGTCGCGGCCGACGTCAACCACGACGGCTTCGCGGACGTCGTGACGGCCGACCAGAACGAGAACACCGTCGGAGTGCTGCTGGGCAGGGGAGACGGCACGCTCCGGGGCGTGCGCACGTTCCCGGCCTGCGCCCGGCCGCATGACGTGGCGATCGGCGACGTCGATGGGGACCACGATCCGGACCTTGCCGTCGCCTGCTTCGGGACATCGCAGATCTCCGTGCTCATGGGTCGCGGCGACGGAACCTTCGAACGCCAGCGCCGCTTCCCGGCCAAGGTCTCGCCGCACGCATTGGTGATGCGCGACTTCGACGGGGACACGCACCTGGACATCGCGGTCGCGGACCACGGCAGTCACGCGGTCAGCGTGCTCGTGGGCGTCGGCGACGGCACCTTCGAGCAGACCGTGAACTTCGGCGTCGGCGACGGCCCGCATTCGGTGCAGGCGGCGGACCTGGACGAGGACGGCTTCCTGGACCTCGTCACAGCCAACGACCGGTCGGCGGACGTGAGCGTGCTGATCGGCAAGGGAGACGGCTCGTTCGAGGCTGCCGTCGCCTTCCCCGCCGGGAGCGTGCCGAAGTCGGTGGCCGTCGGCGACGTCGACGGCGACGGGCACCTGGACGTGATCGCCGCCGACACCGCGGGCAACTACGAGGACATCGACGACCAGCCGGGCGGCGACCTCATCTCGGTGCTCCCCGGGGACGGCGACGGCGGTTTCGGTCCCCGGCGCACCTTCTACGTCGGGCCGGGCCCGTTCTCCGTCGTTGCGGCCGATCTCGACGGCAACGGCCGCACGGACATCGCGGTTGCGGACTTCGCCACGAGCCACGTGGCGGTTCTCCTGAATCGAAGCCAGTAGGGCGCTCGTTTCGGGGCCTTGACGGGCGCTTGGGCCTCCGGATCGGCACGGCGGAGGTCCCGGCTCGGCGACCTGCCGCGGCCGCTCGGGGTCGGCCCGATTCCGGCCGATGCTATCCTTCGAAATCGGTCCCGGAGAGGTCGCATAGAGGCCTAGTGCGGCGGTTTGCTAAACCGCTGAGTGGGGTAACCTGCTCCGAGGGTTCGAATCCCTCCCTCTCCGCCACCTCCGCCAGCGATCCGGCTTCGGTCGCCGATCCAGGCGCGAAGGATGAGCGGCATGGGACCACGACGAGCGGCTCTGGGGCTCCTTCTGGCCGGCCTGTTGGCGTGCTGCCAGCCCGGTGCGGCGGGGCCGGCGGCGACAGGTGTTTCTCAGGCGACGCAGGCCGCAGGGCAGGGCGAGCCCGTCGGCCTCGACGGAACGCTCACGATCACCCGCGACGCGACGAACGGCAGCGGCGGCTCCACGACAGAAAGCCACTACGCCATCTCGGTGACAGTCCACCTCGTGGCCAAGGACGGCGGCCCGGGCTTCATCGACGCCGGGTCCACGTACAGCCTCATAGGCACCGAGTCGTCGAACGACCCCCAGACGACGAGCCAATGCGGCCTCCATACCGAGGCGACGAACGGCGGATCTGGGTCGTTCGCCTCGCCCGGGCTGATCGTGGGCCACTACGGGTCGAACAGCCCGACCGTGACGCTCGGCATTCACGCCCCGTACACGAGCGACAGCACGGGCACATTCCTCTGCAACGGCCAGACGATCTCGGGGCCGTCCGACCTCGTGGAGGTGCCGAGCTGCGGCGATCCGTCGGGCGGTCACGTCGTCGGTACGATCGAGCCCGGCAACGTGATGGTTCCGGCGCCGGGCCAGACGGTGGACTTCGCCTGCTCCGAGTCGTTCGCCATCGGCAATGGGGCGACGGTCGTCAAGGGCATGCTGACCAGCCGCTGACCCCAGGCCCGGGTCCGCACGCTAAACTCACGGCCGCCGGTCGATACCGCCGGCCACGCGTGCGCCCGTAGCTCAGCGGATAGAGCGTCAGGTTGCGGACCTGAAGGTCGTGGGTTCGAGTCCCGCCGGGCGCGCCACATCTCTAGCGAGTTCGTCCCGATGGGTGATGCGCGTCAGAGGAACTCGCAGGAGCCTTGGACGGCTGGGTGGCGACGCCATTCACGGTGCCCATCTGGCTCGACCACGACATCCGTGTCAGTTCTCGGATGTCCACGCCGTCATGCTGGCCCGTCTGTTGCCGATCCGTACTGCTCGTCGGTGACTTTCTCGAACCACTCCACGTTCCTGCTGTCGAGCGACTCCTGGATCGCGATGTGAATCAGCGCGGTCGCCGGCGACGCACCGTGCCAATGCCGTTCACCAGGTGCGATCTGGACCACGTCGCCTGGCCGGATCTCCTCGGTGGCGCCCCCGTCACGCTGAACGCGACCGGCGCCGGATAGGACGATCAGCGTCTGACCGAGCGGATGGGTGTGCCACGCGGTTCGCGACCCCGGCTCGAATGTGACCGTTGCTGCCCCCGTGCGTGCCGGGGCTGGTGACTGAAAGAGCGGGTCGACGCGGACCCGACCCGTGAACCAATCGGCGTTCCCGCTGGCCGATGGCTGCGAGCCTGCCTTCGTGATCTGCATGGTCGTCAATCTCCGTGTGGATGTGGGGCCAGGACTTCAAGCGGCGCCGACGCGCACCAGTGACTTGATCGCGCGACGCTCGTCCATCGCCGTGTAGGCATCGGCGATGTGGTCGAGGTCGGTCTCGTAGTCGAATACCAGACCTGGG
>JAXDLF010000016.1:0-5481 GCA_034666765.1 Chloroflexota bacterium | reverse complement strand
GCCAAAGACGTCAGCTGACTGGCGAACGCTCAATGGGGGCTGATCATCGTCGGCGTCAGTGAGTACGAGTCATACGAAACACGACCCGAAGCGATCAGTCCCATTCATAGAGCGGGTCAGCTGACGCGTATCGAGGACATCCTCGACAGCTCCGTACAGCCGAGGCTCGACTACGAGATCCGAGCGCTCGACGTCGACGACGACGGCATGCTGCTTCTAATCCGCGTCGCGGCAAGAGCCGGCGGTCCCCATATGGTCCAGGGTTACAAACAGCATCGCTACTTCGTGCGGCGCGGCACGCGTACAGTCCCGATGTCTGAAGATGAAGTGCGGGCTGCGTACGAGGCGGCGCGGCTTCGAGCCGACAAGCTCTCCGAACTGCTCGCAACTTTGCCGCTACTCCCGCGGATCGGACGAAACCGCAACACCGACAAGATGCGCCTTATTGCAGACGGGCTAACGCCGCCTGACGAATGGCCCCAGGTCGTGAGCGTCGTCGTGGCTCCGTTTGACGCGCCGCCCGAGCTCGCGTCCCCAATTCAGCTCGCCGACGGGTTCCCCGAGGAACCCGCCAGTCGCTACATCGCGCCTAACCGACGGGTCCTCGGATTCGCTCCACATCGGCTCGACGCGCTTGGCTTGACGGCCGAGGTCCTGAGCGGCGACGACGACGCGAAGCAGGTGGACTATCGACTCCGCCTCTATCGCGCCGGCGTGTTGGAGTGGGCCTACAGGTATCCGATTCCTGAGCCGAACGTGATTCCGTCGACCTCGTTCGCCGAGGACGTGTACAACGTCCTGACGTACTTTGCGTCGATATTTGAAGGACTGGGATACGGAGGTCGCGTTGCCGTCTTCGTGCGAATCGACAACGCAGAGCATGCGGTCCTGAGCATCAACCAGCGTCTGATCGATTGGCCTAAGCAAGAGTCGACCGGCATGGAAATGATCAACGCCTACCGCGAGACCACGGTCGACGCGCTCTTGGCAGACCCGATGCCCGCGGTTCGGAGTGCCATGGACCTAATCTGGCAAGCGTTTGGCTACCGCTCGTGCCTGCTCTTCGACGCCTCGGGGCAATGGCGCCGGATCTCCTAGCCAGGGTCGGTCGACGATGACGTAACCGTCGACAAACATCACTTTCGTGGTGGCAGCGTTGAGGATGTCCCTGACCACCCCCTCGGCGCCGAGGTAGGAGGCCAGCGTGGCTACGCTCCAGATCGCAAACGGCTGATCGAGGTCCCGCGGGGTCCCGGGGTCCATGCGCCGACACTACGTCGACTGCGCGTTCGACACGGTGGGGCGATGTGCAACAGTGATGGTTAGCGCCGGGTCGGGTTGTGCTCGGACTCCTTCCATGCAAGGCGGCCGTCGTGCCCTGTTCAGCGTTTCGTGTCGTGGCGGCTCTAGCCGGTGTATTGGCGACCGCGATGGCGGCGCCTCCGGCCGGGGCCCAGGTGGGGACGGTGACGGAGATTCCGCTCGTTTCCGGCAGTGATCCGTACGGGATCACGGCGGGAGGAGACGGCAACCTGTGGTTCACCACGCTCTCGGCCGGCTACATCGGTCGGGTCACGCCCGCGGGGACGCCGACACAGTTCTCCGCCGGCATCAGCCCCGGCAGTCCCCTGCGCGGGATCGTGGCGGGCCCGGACGGCAATCTCTGGTACGTCGACGACACGGGAAAGATCGGGCGCATCACCCCGACCGGGACCGTGACGGAGTTCTCCTCGGGCGGTGACCCATACGGGATCGCGCTCGGACCGGACGGCAACCTGTGGTTTACGAATTTCGACTCCGGAGGGATCGGGCGGATCACGCCGACCGGCACCGAGACGTCCTTCTTCGCCGACACCAACCGCATGTACGACATCGTCGCGGGCCCAGACGGCAACCTCTGGTACACCGTCCTGACTTACGATCGGATCGGCCGGATCACACCGACCGGGACCGTGACGGAGTTTCCGGTCACGCCCGGAAGCAGGCCGTACGGGATCGCACTGGGCGCGGACGGCAACCTCTGGTTCGCCCAGCGTGGCGCCAATCGCATCGGCCGGATCACGCCGAGCGGCACCGTGACGAACTTCTCTGCCGGCATCACCCCCGGAAGCGTTCCACTCGACATCGCGGCCGGCCCGGACGGCAACCTGTGGTTCACCGAACTGGATGGCAACCGGATCGGGCGGATCACGCCGACCGGCACCGTGACGGAGTTCCCCGTGATCACCGCCAACAGCGAGCCGTACGGGATCGTGGCCGGCCCCGATGGTGCGATGTGGTTCACCGAACGCGCCGCCGGCCGGATCGGCCGGATCACCGCGGTCGCGGCGCCGGACGCCCCCACCGCCGTCAGCGCCATCGCCGGCAACGGCCAGGCCACGGTCTCGTGGTCGGCGCCGGTCGAGGACGGCCACGCCGCCATCACTTCATACGCCGTGGCCGCCTCCGGCGCCGGGGCCCCGTCCTGCACCTGGACGAGCGGGCCGCTGGAGTGCAGCCTCACGGGGCTGGCGAACGGGACGAGCTACACCTTCACCGTCACTGCGACCAACAGCGCCGGCACCAGCCCCACGTCAGCGCCGTCGGACGCGATCACGCCTACGGCTCCCGCGACGCCAACGCCAACGGCAACGCCGACCACCGCCCCGCCGGCGCCGCCGCCGGAGGGAGCGGCGCCGCCCGCCCCTCGCGTCGAACCGCCGACGTTCACTCCGTACGCGGCGCTGATCGGTGGGCTGCGGCGGGTCACCTCCGTGGAGGTCGGCGCAGCGAGCGTTGCGTTCACCCAGTACGCCGCGGCCGCTGGCCGGCTCCGCTGGACGCTGGACCTCAGCTTCTACCTCGTCGGCAACCGGCACGCCGACAAGCGGTCGCCCGTCAAGGTGCACAAGCCGCGGCACCTCGCGACGAGCAGCCGCACCATCACCAAGGCCGGGGCCGTGACGGGCCAGCTGAAGCTCGGGCCTGCCGCCCGCGCGCTCCTCCAGCGCTACAGCGCCGCCCGCCTGGTCCTGCGGACGACGCTCACGCTCGACGACCACCGCGTCATCCGCGCCACCAAGACGCTCAGGCGATCGAGCTAGCCGTTCGATACGAAATTGTGGGGAAGCGGCACTCTCGCTTGGACGAAAATCTCAGCAGCGCCGGCGCCGACCGGATTGCTGAGGTCGACGCTCGCGCGTCCAGGCGAACGCGACAGCAGCTCAAGTCGAGGCGGGAAGGCGGTGACCCGCTGCGTGCTTCGCCTCAAGGTCCGCTAGTGCCGCGTCCGGCGTCGCGCCGACGCCCACGGCATCGCCGAAGTCGGCCCACCACGGCACGCACACGATGTCGCCACCGAAGGCGTCAGTTGGCAGTTCCTCGGGGCGAAGAAGGAATGCGGCCCACCTGCCGCCCTCGTAGATGCCCCCGTACCGCGTCTGAACGATGGTGACGGGATAGAGCTCGTCGCCCATCATTTGAACGCTAGCCGTGCCGCTCTCGCTTCGAGGCAGGCATGAGCGATGGCGCGCCCACCTCGTCGCGCTGCCCCAGCGCCTCTCGCCGCTGACTCCCGTCGCCCGTTTCGAAGGCCATCCAGAGACGACGAAAGCCCCGCATGAGCAGGGCTTTCGTCACATCGGGGAGACAGGATTTGAACCTGCGGCCGCCCGGCCCCCAGCCGCGACGATCCAGATTCATACAGCGCGATTCGGCTCACTGCCGTGCTGCTCGGCGCGCTCAGTTCGCCCGAGTTGCGCTCAGTTTGCACCCCGGATTGCACCCCGCCGTAACGGCCACCGTGTCGGTGGCGGCTTCGAGGGCCGACAAGAGCCGGGTGATCGTGTCGTCGAGGGCGCGCAAGTTGATCACGCTGCGCAGTACGTGCCGATACGGCGCTCTAGCCCCCGGCTCGCTTGCGAGGATCGCGCGCCGGCCCCGGGCGCCGAACTTCCACGACAGCCCGCAGAGCGGGCAGTCCTGGACGCGCCGGCAGATCGAGCAGGTGCGCGCGTCTGAGCCAGCGCGCGGCCGGTCGGCCGCGGCTGGCCGGGGCCGCCTCGCGGCGACCGGCGCGACCGCGCCTCACTTGGGCACGGTGAGGCGGACCTCTGCCTTCTGTATGACCGGCTTCGCGGCACCGGTTGCGAACACGCCGCGGAGGGTCGCGGAGAACGCACCAACCTCGCGCAGCAGCGCTGCCGCCCTCGGGCTCAGGACGAAGGCGAGGGCCCGCTCGGCGCCCGGCGCGATCGTGATCGCCGGCGCCTTCTTGCCCGTGAGGAAGATCGGCACGAGCCGGCCGGTCGTCGGTGAGCGGCGAATGACCTTCAGCGTGACCAGCCCGGTGCAGGCCGGCCCGCCCGCGGGACACTGGGCGACGTAGCCGGTCTGCGCGCGCAGCACGCCGCGCCGCCCCTTGACGGCGGGCGCGCTCCGGCGCACGAGCTTCCACGGCGAGAGGATCCTCGTCGGCTTCTGGCTCGCGGGGGTCGTGGTCTGCCGGCTCGCGCTGAGCGGCGTCGCGGCCGTGTTGACGGTAAGGACGAACGTGCGCTTCGCATCGGCATCGTCGGGGTCGGTGACCGTGACCTCAACGTCCGCCGTGCCGCTCTGGCCCGCGGCCGGGGTCAGCGTGAGCTTTCGCGTCTTGCCCGCTCCGGTGACCGGCAGTGCCGTCAGGAGGCCGGCGTTGCGCGTGGCGAGCGCGGCGACGGCGAGGTCGGCGGGATCGTCGTCGACGTCGTCGACCTCGAGGGTGATCTCCTTCGCCGCGTCGGCGTCGGTCGTCTGGGCATCGATCGGCGCGAGCGTCGGGGCGTCGTTCACCGGCGTGACGGTCAGCTTGAAACGCCGCGTCGCCTTGGAGCCGTCGGGATCCGAGACTGTCAGCACGATCGCCGTCACGCCCGAGCGGTCGGCGGCCGGGGTGATGGTCACGGTGCGATTCGCACCCGACGGCTCAGACACGACGACGGAGTCGACGAGATCCGGCGCGCGAGGGTCGTCGGCCGGCGTCTCGATACCGGAGATGGACAGATCCTCTTCGACGTTGTCCGGGTCGGACACCGTCAACCTCACCTGCTTGGCCGTATCTTCGAGCGTTGTCTGATCCGCGACGGCCGCGATCGTCGGCGCGTCGTTGACGGCATTCACGGTGAGCTGGAAGCTGCGCTCACCCTTCGCGTCGTGCGGGTCCGTCGCGGTGACCTTGATCGTCGCCGTGCCCGAGCGGTTGACGGCCGGCGTGATCGTCAACGTCTCACCGCTCACGCTCAGCGACTGGATCAGGTCGGGATTGCTCGTCGCCGCGGCCGTGACCTCGACGGTCGTGTCGTCGACGTCGGCGGCCGAGAACGTGACCTGCCTGGCGATGTCCTCGTCGGTGCTCTGATCGGCGATCGCCACCAGCGTGGGCGCGTCGTTGACGGCGTTGACGGTCAGCCGGAAGCTGCGCTCACCCTTCGCGCCGTGCGCGTCGGTCGCGGTCAGCATGATCGT
>JAXDLF010000015.1:0-4121 GCA_034666765.1 Chloroflexota bacterium | reverse complement strand
ACGTCGCCTTCGCGCTCATCGTCACCGGACACTCCGGCCGGCTGGTCCACGAGGAGACCGAGCGCGCGTTGCAGGTCGTTGGGCTCTCGCACCGGCGCAGCCACTTCCCGCGCGAGCTCTCCGGCGGCGAGCAGCAGCGTGTCGCGATCGCCCGCGCGCTGGTGAACCGGCCGCGCGTCCTCATCGCCGACGAGCCCACCGGCAACCTCGACCCGGTCACGAGCTGGGAGATCATCAAGCTCCTCACGCGCGTGCAGGAGCTCGGCACCACGCTGGTGATGGCGACGCACAACGCCGAGATCGTGAACGCGCTTCGCCGCCGGGTCATCCACCTCGATCACGGTGCCGTGGTGCGTGACGAGCGCGCGGGGCTGTACGCGGCATGAGGCGGCTCGGGTACGTGCTGACGGCGGCGTGGCAGGGCTTCTGGCGCAACCCGGTCATGAGCATCGCGGCGACCCTCACGGTGTCGCTCATGCTCCTGCTGTTCGCGTTCTTCGTGGTCACCGACCGCGGCCTGCAGGCCGCGGTGGGCGCGCTCGAGTCCAAGGTCGAGCTCGTCCTCTACCTCGACGACGGCGCGAAGCCCTCGGACATCCTCGCGCTCAAGACGCGGATCGAGAAAGATCCGGCGGTCGCGAGTGTCCTGTACATCACGAAGCAGCAGGCCCTGGACCGGCTGCGCGAGCTCGCGCAGCGCAAAGAGGACTTCACCATCGCCGATCTCGGTACGAACCCGCTGCCCGCGTCACTCGAGATCAAGCTCGGCAACGCCCAGGACGCCGGCCGGCTCGCGACGTCCCTGAAGGACGAGCTGGGCCGCGGTGTCGTCACCGACGTCATCGACAACCCCACCGTTGTCGAGAAGCTGCTCACGATCACGCGGGTGCTGTCGGTCGGCGGGATCGCCGTGCTCGCGATGATGCTGTTCGTCGCGCTGTTCGTCATCGTGAACACGATCCGGATCGCGGTGCACGCTCGCCGCGACGAGATCGAGATCATGCAGCTCGTCGGCGCGACCGACTGGTTCGTGAGCTGGCCGTTCATCCTCGAGGGCATGCTCGTCGGCACGTTCGGGGCGATCGTCGCCCTCGCGGTGCTGGCGCTGGCCTCCCAACCCGTGACGAGCGCGATGGTCGGCTTCCTGGACATCCTCCCGGTGTCGCTCGGCGCGAACTTCATCCTTCAGCTGGCCATCGGGGTGCTCGGGTTCGCGCTCCTGGTCGGCGGCGGCGGGGCCTCCCTGTCGGTCCGATCGCAGCTCGCCAAGGGAGTGCGCGCTTGACCAGCCACCACCCGAACTGCGACCATCCGTCCGGTATGGGAACTCCCCGGGCTCGCCGGGGAGGTGGGAGCAAGAGGAACGCGGCCTTCCGCACGACGCTCGTCGTGCTGGCCGGCCTCGCCCTGTTCCTTGGGCAGGTCATTCCCGCGTCGGCCGACGACCCACTCGTCGATGCCCTCCGGCGCAAGCAGGAGCTCGAGCGCGCCGTCGCCGTCTCACGGGCCAATACGGCGCGGTACAAGCTGGCCGCCGACCAGTTCCAGGCGGCCGTGAACAGCAGCAACGCCGTCATCGGAGATCTCCAGGCCAAGGCCGATGCCGCGCAGTCTCAGGCCGAGCAGCTCGGCTACGAGATCCAGATCGCCGAGGAGCAGCTCCAGATCGTCAGCTTCCAGCTCGACGAGACCAACGCCCTCGTGTCGTCGCTCCAGGCCGAGGTCGACGCGGAGAGCAAGCAGCTCTCGCAGCGCGAGGACCTCTACGGGAAGCACCTTCGCACGACCTACCGGCAGGCGCAGGTGAGCCCGCTCGAGATGCTGCTCTCGTCCAGCTCGCTCTCCGAGTTCGCCAGCCGGGTCCAGGCGATGGTGATCATCAACCGCCAGGACGTGCAGCTGGCCAACGAGATCCGCACCATGCGCGACGAGACCGCCGCGAACGTCGGGTTGACCCAGGAGAAGCTCGCCGAGATCGTCGGCCTGCAGGATCAGATCACCCAGCAGCGCGCCGGCCTCGCGGCGCAGAAGGCCCGCTACGACCAGCTCATCAAGGAAGCGCAGAGCGCGATGGCCACCCAGGCCGACGCGCGTGACCAGGCCGCCGCCGCGCGGAACGCGCAGCTCGGCGCGGCCGCCAAGCAGAACCAGGAAACCGCCAACCTGAACAAGCAGCTCGAGCAGGCCGAAGCCCAGTACGAGCAGCTGGCCGCGCTCGCCGCGGCGAGGTCCGGTCTGGGCGTCTACGCCGGCGGGAAGCTGCCGCTCTGGCCGCTGCGCGGCGTGCTCACGTCACCGTTCGGTGCCCGCTGGGGCGGCTTCCACAACGGCCTCGACATCGCGGCGCCGATGTACACCCCGATCGTCGCGGCGGCCTCCGGCCGCGTGACCACGGTCGGCAAGCCGTACCTCGCCTCCGGCGACACCGCGACCGTGGTGATCATCGCCCACGGCAACAACTTCTCGACGCTCTACGGCCATCTCGACGATCGCGTCCACCCGCCGATCGTCCAGGCGGGCCAGTACGTGGCCGCGGGCCAGGTCATCGCCTACGAAGGCATGACCGGCTGGACCACCGGCCCGCACCTGCATTTCATGACGATTCTCAACGGCCGCGCCGTCGATCCCCGCCCGTACCTGCCCTGATCCAGGGCCGGCGCCGGCCTCCGGCCGGCTACGGGCGCCCCAACTCCCTCCTCGGCTGACACCTCGTCGGTGGCCGCTTTGCTACGATTGGCGGCGTAAGAAAGGAGGTGATGTGGAGTGAGCGATAGCTCTGGGAATCCGAAGACCCAAGACTGCGCACTCCAGGCTTCCGGTATGCAACCAACTGAGGTGATCGCGGTCTAGCGGGTCTTCGCGAGACCCATAGAAGGCGGCGGCAGCAATGCCGCCGCCTTTTCCTTTGTCAGTACGCTGGCTCGAGATGGCCACCCCACGACCCGGAGCGAGGCCCAGCGGCCGCTCGCGATCGGATCGGCAACACACCCCGAAGCAGCAGCCGGCCGCCACGGAGGCGCCGGCCGAGACGGTCCTGGCCGACAACCGCAAGGCGCGCTTCAACTACGCGATCGACCGGAAGCTCGAGGCCGGCCTCGCGCTCACCGGGACCGAGATCAAGTCGGTGCGGGCAGGACGTACGAATCTGTCCGACGGCTACGCGAAGATCGACCGGGGCCAGGTGTGGCTGCGGAACGTGCACATCGCGCCGTGGCAGAACGCCGTGGGGTTCGAGGAGCACGACCCGACCCGCCCGCGGAAGCTCCTGCTCCACCGCGAGGAGATCACCGGATTGACCGGCGCCGTGTCGCAGCAGGGCTACACCCTCGTGCCGCTGCGCCTCTACCTCAAGAACGGCGTCGCGAAGGTCGAGATCGGCCTCGCCAAGGGCAAGCGCCGCTACGACAAGCGGCAGACGATCAAAGAGCGCGAAACCCGGCGCGAGATGGAAGCTGCCATCAAGCGCCGGGTCGGACGCGGGCCGGGTCGGGACGAGGGGTAACCGCCGAAAGGGGCATCAGCCGCCGAAGGGGGCGGCGTTAGCCGCCGAAGGCCGGTGCGGGCGCCGGCTCCGAAGCCTGGACGCCACCGCGCTGGTGCCGGCGGATCGGAACGTCGGCCAGGAAGACGGACGCGACCATCGCGAGGACCGCGGCCACACATGCGGCAAGGAAGACGTCCTGGAGCGTCGCGGCGAGCGCGCCGCGGATCGCGGCGAGGATCGGCGCCGGGATCTGGGCCGCCGGGTCGAAGAGCTGTTGGGCGTTGCCCGATCCGAGCCCCTGCAGCTGCTGCGGCGGCAGGTGCAGCTCGAGGATCTTCGCCTGGATGTTCACCGGCAGGCGCTGGGACAGGAACGCGCCCAGGATCGCCGTCCCGATCGTGGCGCCGACGTTCCGGAAGAACTGGATCTGGCTCGTGACGACCCCGATGTAGCGGGGCTCGACGGCCGACTGCACGGCGTTCAGGTAGAGCGGGAAGGTGATGCCCACGCCGAAGCCGACGATCACGAGGTCGCGGACGACCTCGAGCTCGTTGGTCTCGGGGGTGATCGTGGACATCAGGAGGGTCCCGATCGCGACGAGGCCGGTCCCGAGGGTGCCGAGGTAGCGGTAACGCTT
>JAXDLF010000014.1:0-14145 GCA_034666765.1 Chloroflexota bacterium | reverse complement strand
GTGCCCGACGCCGTGAGCACCGGGTTCCGCAGGCGCAGGCCGCGCGCCGCGTCGACGGCCAGGTCGACCCCGTCCTCGGGCCGCTCCGCCGAGCGGACCGGCGCGACGACGGCGGCATCGCTCAGCTCGACGCGCGACAGCTGCTGGGCCAGGAGCGATGGCGCGCGGTCCTCGGTGTCGGCCTCGCCCGTGGCGGCCTCGACGACCGACGACGGCTCGTTCGGCATCACCGGCCGGGTGACCGACGCGCTCGGGCCGCTGCTCGCGTGGGCCGACCAGCTCTGCGCCTGCGGCCCCTGGCCGATGCTCGCGGCGCTCGGCCGGATGCGCGACGAGGCGGCCCGAGCGAGCGCGGTGTTCCCCGGCCGGCAGGTCCTGCTGGACGCCGAGATCGCCGTCGAGCAGCACATGGGCTGCGCCATGGGCGTGTGCCGGGCGTGCGTCGTGGTGACCGCGAGCGGCAACGCCCGGGTGTGCCGCGAGGGACCGGTGTTCCCGCTCGGGGAGATGCGCTTCAGCGAGGGCGAGCCGGCCACGGTCGGGCTCTCCGCCTGATGCCGTGGCGCAGGCCGCGGAAGAAGGTCGACCGGCCGGTCAACGTGAGCCGCGCGATCGAGGAGACCCTCGAGGAGCTGAGCGCGGGCGAGGATGACGACGTCTGCGTCGAGCTCGCCGACGTCGACGGGGCGTCGGTCGTCGAGGCCGCCACGGGCGAGGCCGACACCGAGGACCGCGCGCCATCGCTCCTGGCCCAGCAGCTGTCGCGCGTCGAGCTGAGCGATGCCGCCGTCGTCGCGCCGGTCCGCTCGACGGAGCGGCCCGAGGACGGCGTGGATCTCGCGGTCGAGGCGGCCCGGGGCCTGCGCCTGCGGAACCCGGTGCTCACCGCGTCGGGCACGTTCGGCCAGGGCGTGGAGTACGCCGAGCTCATCGACGTCTCGCGGCTCGGCGCGATCGTGAACAAGGGCACCACCGTGCTCGCGCGGCCGGGCAACCCGCAGTACCGGATCGCGGAGACGCCGTCCGGGATCCTCAACTCGATCGGGCTCGAGAACCCGGGGGCCGCGGGCGTCGCGAAGAAGTACGCGAGGGCCTGGGCCCAGCTGGGCGTGCCGGTCATCGTGAACGTCGCCGGCTACAGCGTCGACGACTACGTCAGCGTGGTCAGCGAGTTCGCCGGTATCCCCAGCGTCGTCGCGTACGAGCTGAACATCTCCTGCCCGAACGTGAAGGGCGGGATGCTCTTCGGATTCGACCCGGATCTCGCCGGCCAGGTGACGGCGGCGGTGAAGCAGGAGACCGACCTGCCGGTGATCGTGAAGCTCACGCCCAACGCGCCCGACGTCGTCGCCGTCGCGCGCGCGATCGAGCAGGCCGGCGCCGACGGGCTCACCGCGATCAACACCGTCCTCGGGATGCGCATCGACACGAGGAAGCGCCGGCCGATCCTCGGCACCGGCAGCGGCGGGCTCTCCGGCCCGGCGATCCGGCCGATCGCGGTGCACATCACCTATCAGGTCGCGCAGGCGGTCTCGATCCCGATCATCGGCGCGGGCGGCGTCACCAGCGCCGAGGACGCGCTCGAGTTCCTCATGGCCGGTGCGTCCGCGGTCCAGGTCGGGACCGCGACGTTCGCCGATCCGCTTGCCCCGCTGCGGGTGGTCGAGGGGCTCGCGGCCTACGTGCGCGCCAATCGCCTGTCGTCGATCCGCGAGGTGATCGGGGTCGCGCTGCCGAGGAGCGAGCGGGTCGAGTAGCCGTCCCGCTCGCCGCCGCGCTAGGCTCGCGTCGTGATCGCCGCCCGCCCCATCGCGCTCGTCGTGCTTCCCGGATCGCTGCTCTGGAAGCTCGTCCTCGTGCTGGCGGGGTCGGCGCTCATCGCGCTGGCCGCTCAGGTGCGCATCCCACTGCCGTTCAGTCCGGTGCCGGTCACCGGCCAGACGTTCGCGGTCCTGCTCGTCGCCGCGGCGCTCGGCCGGCTCGGGCTCGCGAGCGTCATCGCGTATCTCATCGAGGGCGCGATCGGCCTGCCCGTGTTCGCCGGGGGCGGCTTCGGCGTCGCGACGATCGTCGGTCCGACCGGCGGCTACCTCATCGGCTTCGCCCTCGCCGCGGCGCTTGTCGGCTCGGCGGTCGAGCGGGGCTGGGATCACCACCTCGTGACGGCCCTCGCCGCCATGCTGCTCGGAGAGGTCGCGATCTACGCCTGCGGCCTCGCGTGGCTCGCGCGCTTCGCGCTGCCGGTGCCGCTGCTCGACGCCGGTCTGCTGCCGTTCATCCCCGGCGACCTGGTCAAGCTGGCGCTGGCCTCGCTCGCGCTGCCCGCCGCCTGGCGCCTCGTGCGCCGGTGAAGACCACGCAGCTCCGGGACTACTCGATCAAGCCGGGGCAGCTCGAGCGCTTCACCGAGGTCTGGGCCACGCGCGTCCGGCCGCTGCGCGAGCGCCTCGGGTTCGTCGTCGAGGGGGCCTGGAGGATCCCGGCCGAGGATCGGTTCGTCTGGATCGTGAGCCACGACGGCCCCCAGGGCTGGGACGCCGCGAACCGGGCGTACTACGAATCGCCCGAGCGCAAGGCGATGGACCCCGACCCGGCGAGCTTCATCCTCCAGCAGCGCACGGTCCTCATCGACCCGATCCACCCGATCTAGGGGGGTGGAGCTCCTCGCGTACGCCGGGGATTGGCTCCACCTGATCGTCCGCTGGCTCCACGTCACCGCGGCCATCGCCTGGGTCGGCGCGTCCTTCTACTTCATCGCGCTCGACCACTCGCTGCGGCCGCCTCGCCGCCCCGGAGCCCCGGAGGAGGGCGTGAGCGGGGAGGCGTGGGAGATCCACGGTGGCGGCTTCTACCGCGTCGAGAAGTACCGGATCGCCCCGCGCACCCTGCCCGCGCCGCTGGCGTGGTTCAAGTGGGAGGCCTACACGACGTGGCTCTCCGGGTTCGCGCTGATGGTCCTCCTCTATTACGTCGATCCGACGCAGTACCTCATGGACCCGAACCGGCCCCGGTTCCAGGGGTGGGAGCTCGTGGTGGCGAGCCTGGCGATCCTGTTCTTCGGCTGGCTCGCCTACGACCTCCTGTCGCGATCGCTCGCCGCGAACGAGCGGGCGCTCACGATCGCGGTCGTCGCGCTCGCCGTCATCGTCGCCGCGCTCTCCGGACTCCTGTTCAGCCCGAGGGGCGCCTTCATCCAGGTCGGCGCGACCCTCGGGACGTGGATGGCGGCGAACGTGTTCTTCGTGATCATCCCGGGCCAGCGCGCGCTCGTCGCCGCGACGGCCGCCGGACGCGAGCCCGACGCGGGCCCCGGCTTCCGCGGCAAGCAACGTTCGGTGCACAACAACTACCTGACCCTGCCGGTGCTGTTCGCGATGATCAGCCAGCACTTCCCGTTCACCTACGGCCGCGAGAACAGCTGGCTGGTGCTCCTCGCGTTCATGGCCCTCGGCGCGCTCGTCCGCCACATCTTCAATCTGCGGCACCAGGGCCGCGACGTCCGCCCCACCGCGGCCATCGTCGTCCTCGCGGGCATCGCTCTGATGATCGCGCTCGCGCCACCGGCGGCGCAGGGCTCCGCCGGGCTCACGGCCGCGGACTACCCCGCGGTCCAGAAGGTGTTCGAGGCCCGGTGCGTCACCTGCCATTCGTCGCACCCGACACACGAGGGCATCACGGCGGCGCCGAAGGGCGTGCTCTTCGACACCCAGCAGGAGATCGTGGCGAACGCCCGGCGGGCGTACGAGCAGGTCGTGGTCACGAAGGCGATGCCGCTCGGCAACGTGACCGGCATGACCGACGCCGAGCGCGACCTCATCGGGCGGTGGTTCCGGAGCGGCGCGCCGGCGCCCTAGCCGCGCTCCAGCCGGTCGCGCGCGATCGCCAGGAATTCCTCGATGCCCGTCGCGAGCTCGTCCGCACGGCTCCGCCGCAGCCGCGTCTCCAGCACCGGCACGATCTCGGCGCGCGATCGCCCGTGCACGAACACGACGAACCGGAAGCCGAAGGCGCGCTCGTAGCTCGTGTTCAGCCGCTCGAGCGTCGCGAGGGTCGCCGGGTCGGTCGTCCCGGCGCTCTGCTCCGCGGCGGAGCGCGACGACAGCCCGGCGGCCGCGCCGATGCGCGGGTGCGCGTTCAGCACGGCGATCCGCTCGGTCTCGCTCATCGCCGCGAGCGCCGCCCGGGCGCGGGCGATGACGGCCTCCGCGTCGCCGCCTTCGCCGACGCGCTCCGCGAGCAGCGGCGCGCGCTCGAAGGCCTCAGCTACCCCGATAGGTGACACAGCCGAACGGCGTGACGAGGAGCGGCACGTGATAGTGGCCGTCCTCGAGGCGCACCTGCAGCGCGATCTCCTCGAAGAACTGTCC
This sequence comes from Chloroflexota bacterium, assembly GCA_034666765.1. GTDB lineage: Bacteria > Chloroflexota > Limnocylindria > P2-11E > P2-11E > UBA4735. The sequence continues at coordinate 9,778 of JAXDLF010000014.1, read as the reverse complement.
CTTGATCGCGAAGAGCAGCCGATACGTGCCCGCGACGAGATCGCGGCCGAGCTCCTTCACCCGTCCGTCGGCGTCGGTGTCCGCGCGCGCGACGAGGTCGGTCCCGCGATACAGCGACACGCGCACGCCGGAGACCGGGCGGCCGATCGCGGTGTCGAGCACATGGGTCGAGAGTGATGTCGCCATGGCGGCGGATGCTAGCCCTATCCTTGCCCCGCTCGTGAAGATGCTGAAGATCGTCGCCGGTCCGTACACCTTCCGCGCGCGGCTCGAAGAGGAGCTCGCGCCGAAGACGGCCGCCGCGATCCGGGCGATGCTGCCATTCGAGAGCAAGCTCGTCCATTGCCGCTGGAGCGGAGAGTCCACGTGGGTCCCGATGGGCGACACGAAGGTCGGCGGCGCGGCGGGGCTCGCCTTCGAGAACCACACCAGCCACCCCGCACCGGGCCAGCTGCTCATCTATCCGGGCGGCATCTCCGAGACCGAGATCCTGTTCCCGTACGGCTCGGCGCTGTTCTCGAGCAAGGTCGGGCAGCTCGCGGGGAACCACTTCGCGACCGTGGTCGAGGGCAACGACAAGCTCGCCGACGTCGGGCGGCTCACGCTCTGGGAAGGCGCGCAAGACTTCACGATCGAGCTCGCGTAGCCCCGGGGTGGACCTCGCGATCCGCGGCGCGATCGTGATCTCGGACGGCGCGTACGCCCGCGACATCCTCATCCGCGATGGCCGGGTGAGCGCGCTCGTCGAGCCCGGCGCGTCCGCGGCCGACGAGGAGATCGACGCCCGGGGTCTGCTCGCGATGCCCGGGGTCGTCGACCCGCACGTCCACTTCAACGAGCCCGGACGCGCCGACTGGGAGGGCTGGGCCAGCGGCAGCCGGGCCGCGGCGGCGGGCGGCGTCACGACCGTGATCGACATGCCGCTCAACTCGCTGCCGCCGGTGCTCGACGGCGCGTCGTTCGACCTGAAGCGCGCCGCCGGCGAGCGCGCGTCGCTCGTGGACTTCGCGCTCTGGGGCGGACTGGTCGGCACCGATCCCGCGCCGCTGCGCGAGCTGGCCGCTCGGGGCGCGGTCGGAGTGAAGGCGTTCCTCTGCGACAGCGGGGTCCCCGAGTTCCCGGCGCTCGCCGACGCCGACCTCGCGCCGGCGATGCGCGCCGCGGCCGCCGCGGGCCTCCTGGTCGCGGTCCACGCCGAGGACGAGCGGCTCGTGCGCGACGCGACCGAGCGGGTGCGCGCGACCGGCCGTCGCGATCCCGGCGCGTGGCTGGCATCGCGGCCGGCGATGGCCGAGGCGCGCGCCGTCGGCCGCGCCTGCACCGCCGCGGCCGAGAGCGGCGCCCGGCTGCACATCGTCCACCTCTGCGCGGCCGAAGCGCTGGGCGTGATCGGCGTCGTGCGGGACTCCGGGATGGACGTGAGCGTCGAGACCTGCCCCCACTACCTCGTCTTCGATGACGCGGACGTGCTGCTCCAGGGGCCGCTCCTCAAATGCGCGCCGCCGATCCGCGACCGCGCCAATCGCGACGCGCTCTGGGAGGCCCTGTCGGGCGGGCGCATCGACCTCGTCGCGTCCGATCACTCGCCGTGCCCGGCGGCGGACAAGGAGCGCGGTCGCGACGACATCTTCGCCGCCTGGGGCGGGGTGTCCGGCGTGCAATCGCTGCTGCCCGCGGTGTTCACCGAGGCGCTCCGCCGTGCCGGCGGCGCGCTGGACGTGCGGAAGATCGCGGGCTTCGTCGCGTGGCGACTCGCGGCGAAGCCCGCCGAGCGCTTCGGCCTCGGCGCGCGCAAGGGCGCCATCAAGCCCGGCGCGGACGCCGACATCGTCCTGTTCGACCCCGATCGCGAGTGGACGCTCGAGCCGCGCGCGGTCCAGACGCGCAGCGGGCTCACGCCCTACGCGGGCCGGCGGTTCACCGGCGCGGTCAGGCGGACGCTCGTGCGCGGCACGACGGTCTTTCGCGACGGCGAGTTCCCCACGGGCGGCGGCCACGGCGGGTTCCTCGCGGCGGGACGCGGGTGAAGATCACCGGCGGCACGGTCCTCTCGATGCGCCCGGGCGATGCGCCCGCGATGCGCGACGTGTTCGTCGAGGGCGATCGCATCGTCGATCGCGCGGCCGGCGAGACGATCGACGCGTCCGGGTGCTACGTGATGCCCGGCCTCGTGCAGACGCACATCCACCTGGTGCAGACGATCTTCCGCGGCCTGGCCGAGGAGCTCTCGCTCCTCGAGTGGCTCCGCGATCGGATCTGGCCCCTCGAGGCGGCGCACGACGAGGGCTCGCTTCGCGCGACCGCGCGGCTCGGGCTCCTCGACCTCCTGACCACCGGCACGACGACGATCCTCGACATGGGCACCACGCACGGCGGCGACATCATCGCCGCCGAGCTCGACGCGTCGGGCATCCGCGCGCGGTTCGGGCAGGCGATGATGGATGCCGGGGAGGGCGTGCCCCCGGGGCTCCGCGAGACGACGAACGGATCGCTGCACGCGAGCGCGCGGCTCGCGATGGCCTGGGACGGCTCGCCCGACGGCGGTCGGATCGGCTACGCCTACGCGCCGCGGTTCGCCCTCTCCTGCACGCCCGAGCTGCTCGAGGCGGTGGGCGAGATCACGAAGCGGCTCGGCCTCTTGATCCACACCCATTCGAACGAGAACGCCGGCGAGCGCGCGCTCATCGAACGCGCGACGGGGCAGGCGCCGACGGCGTACCTCGACAGCGTCGGCCTGGTGAACGAGCGAAGCGTCATCGCGCACGGCGTGAACCTGGACGAGCGCGAGATCGCGACGCTCGCCGAGCGCCGCGCCAGCATCACGCACTGCCCGTCGTCGAATCTCAAGCTCGGGAGCGGGATCGCCGACGTCCGGGCCCTGCGCGCTCGGGGCATCGTCGTCGGCATCGGCGCCGACGGCGCCGCCTGCAACAACCGCCTCGACGGATTCGACGAGCTCCGGCTCGCCGCGCTGCTGGCCAGCTCGCTGCACGGGCCCGGCGCGCTCAGCGCATGGGACGTGCTGGCGATGGGCACCCGCGACGGCGCGCGGGCGCTGCGCCTCGATGCGGAGATCGGGACGCTCGAGGTGGGGAAGAAGGCGGACCTCATCGTGCTCGATCCGGCGAGGCTGGCCGGCCCCGCCGGCGATCCGGCGACGCGCATCGTCTACGGCGGCGGGTCCCGGGCGGTGCGGGACGTCATCGTCGACGGCGTGCCGCTCGTGCGGAGCTTCGCGCCCCTGACGTTGGACGCGGCCGAGGTGCGGTCGCAGGCGGCCGAGGCCCTTCCGGGCCTGGCCGAGCGCGCGGGGATCTGAGCGTGGAGGAGGTGATCGTCGCCGCGGCGGACAGCGAGCCGACCGCGGAGATCATCGCGAGCCGGCTGCGGGTCGAGGGCATCGCGGTCCGGGTCCGTTACGACTCGCAGGCGGGCATCCCCCGCCAGATCGCGCCGGCGGGGCTCGGGTTCGGGCCCGGTGCGTTCCGGATCGCGGTCCCCGTCACCGACGCCGAGCGCGCGCGCGAGATCCTGGCCGATGCCGAACCCGAGGTGCGCCGGCGCAGTGCCGCGTTCCGCGTCGTGGCGGCGGTCGTGCTGATCTCGTTCGTGCTCGCGTGGATCCCCGGGGTCCTCGAGGCGATCCGGATCGTCCTCGGTCTCGGCCGCTAGCGCAGCCAGACCCGCGGGGCCACCGGGAACACGCCGGCCGGCCGGTCCGACAGGGCGTCCTCGATCCGGCGCACGGTGAAGTCGCTGATCGGCCGCGGCAGCCCGTCCGGCGCGAACCACGCGCACTCGCTGATCTCCTTCGGATCGGCGGCGCGCGGCTCCGGGGAGCCCGGCGCGAGCGTCGCGCGGAACACGAAGTGGTGGTGGCCGAAGGCACCCTGGGGCTCCCAGTAGATGCCGCTGAGCCGCTCGATCGTGAGCGTCACCCCGACCTCTTCGAGCGCCTCGCGCCGCGCGGCCTCCTCGCCGGACTCGCCCGGATCCGCGCCACCGCCCGGCAGCTCCCAGTTGAGCTCCCCGTAGGTGTGGTGCACGAGCAGCACCCGGCCGTCCCGGACGATGGCCGTCGCCGCGCCGAAGACCGCCGGCCGCGCTTCGACCGCCACGACCGGCAGGCCGGCCGCGACCCACGCCTCGAAGCCTCCGATCACGTCGGTCGTAGCGGTGAAGCCGAGCTCTCGCAGCCGCAGCGCGGCGAGGCTCGAGGAGTAGCCGTCCGCGCAGATGAGGATGAGCCGGTCGGTCCGGCCGGCGAGCGCCGGGCTCGGGTGGCCCGAGGCGGCGTCGACGCGCCACTCGAGGACGCTGAGTGGCGAGTGGATCGCCTCCGGGATCACCCCGTCCCGCAGGCGCACGTCGTTCGAGCGCGTGTCGACCAGCGTCGCGCCGTCGCGCATCGCCGCCGCGGCCTCGGGCGCGGTGAGCCGGGGCAACCGGGCCTGCGCCGCGGCCAGGACATCGTTGATGTTGTGCCGAGGCACATCCCTATAGTCACTCATCAGTGAACGTCGACATCGCGCGCGACCTCGATGGCGCGATGGCGCTGCTCGCGGACCGGCCGGCAGCCGACCTGATCAATGGCGGCACCGATCTGATGGTGGAGATCAACTTCGGGCGGAAGCGCCCCGAGGCCATGGTCGCGATCGACCGGGTCGAGGAGCTGCGTGCCGTCTCCGCCGACGGCAGGGTCAGGCTCGGCGCGGGCGTCACGTTCACGACGATCCTCGAGCGCGACTGCGGATCGGTGGCGCTGCGCGAGGCGGCGCGGACCGTCGGATCGCCCCAGATCCGCAACGCCGCCACCATCGGCGGCAACGTCGCGACCTCCTCGCCGGCCGGCGATTCGCTGCCGGTGCTCGCGGCGCTCGACGCGAAGATCCACCTGCGATCGAAGCGCGGCGCGCGCGTTGTCCCGTTCGGCGAGTTCATGACCGGGCCGAAGAAGAACGTTCGCGCGCGTGACGAGCTCGTGACCGCCGTGGAGTGGGACGATGCCGGCCCGGCCCAGGTCTTCATGAAGATCGGGACCCGGAACGCGATGGTCATCGCCGTCGCCGGCCTCGCGCTCGTCGCCGACCGTGTGCGCAAGCGGGTCGGCATCGGGCTCGGCTCGTGCGGGCCGACGATCCTCCGGGCGCCGGAGGCCGAGACCTTCGCCGCCGGCCTGTTCGACGAAGCCGGGTGGCGGCCGTTCACCCCGACCGAGGCCGCCTGTGCCGAGTTCGGCGCGAAGGTGGCCGCCGCGGCGCGGCCGATCGACGACGTGCGCGGCACCGCGGCGTACCGCCGGCACGTGCTCGCGGTCATGGGCGCGCGGGCGCTCGCGCGGGTCGCCAAGACGAGCGACACGGTCTGATGCGGGTGCCACTCACCGTGAATGGCGCCGCGCGCGCGGCCGAGGCCCGCGACGGCCAGTCACTGCTCACGTTCCTGCGCGAGGAGCTCGAGCTGCCGGGCAGCAAGAACGCCTGCGAGCAGGGCGAGTGCGGATCGTGCTCGGTGCTGCTCGACGGCGCGCTCGTGTGCAGCTGCCTGGTGCTGGCCGCGGCGTGCGCCGACAAGACGGTCGAGACGGTCGAGGCGCTCGCGGACGGTGAGACCCTCCATCCGCTGCAGCAGGCCTTCCTGAAAGCCGGCGCGGTGCAGTGCGGGTTCTGTACCCCGGGCCTCATCGTGGCGGCGAACGCCCTGCTCCAGCGCAATCCCGAACCGAGCGACCTCGAGATCCGCGAGGCGCTCTCGGGGAACATCTGCCGCTGCACCGGATACGGGAAGATCCTCGAAGCCGTCCGCAGCGTCGCGTCCGGTCGCGCCTGATGACCGTCGCCGTCCGCCCGCGGATCCGCGGCACCGTCGGCGAGTCCGTCGAGCGTCCCGACGGCGCGCCGAAGGTGCGGGGCGAGTTCGAGTACGCGAGCGATCTCTGGATCCAGGGGATGCTCCACGGCGCGACGCTCCGCAGCCCGCATCCGCACGCGCGCATCGTCTCGATCGACACGGCCAAGGCGCGCGCGCTGCCGGGCGTGCGCGCCGTGCTCACGCACGCGGACCTGCCGAACGAGGAGACCTTCGGCATCATGCGAAGCGACCAGTACCCGCTCGCGCGCGCGAAGGTCCGCTTCCTCGGCGATCCGGTGGCCATCGTCGCGGCCGACGATGTCCGGACCGCGCGCGACGCGCTGCGGCTGATCGACGTCACGTACGAGGCCCTCCCGGCGATCACCGACCCGATCGCGGCACTGCAACCGGACGCGCAGCCGATCCACGACAAGGGCAACGTGATCGACGCGGTGCATCTGGTGCACGGGGACCCGAGCGCACGCGCCGACGTGGAGGTCGAGGGCGAGTACGAGGTCGGGATGCAGGACCAGGCCGCGCTCGGTCCCGAGGCCGGCCTCGCGATCCCCGACGACGACGGCGGGGTCACCCTGCACATCGCCACCCAGTGGCTGCACGAGGACCGCGGGCAGATGGCCCAGTGCCTCGGGCTGCCCGAAGAGAAGGTCCGGCTCGTCATGTCCGGGGTCGGCGGCGCGTTCGGGGCCCGCGAAGACGTGACCCTCCAGATCCACCTCTGCCTGCTGGCCCTCGCGACGAAACGGCCGGTGCGGATGACGTACGGCCGCGAGGAGTCCTTCTACGGCCACGTGCACCGCCATCCGGCGCGGCTCTTCTACCGGCACGGCGCGAAGAAGGACGGCACGCTCGTGTACGTCCGCGCCACCATCGCGCTCGACGGCGGCGGGTATGCCTCGTCGAGCCCCGCGGTGATCGCGAACGCCGCGTGCTTCGCCGCCGGCCCGTACCGGGTCCCCAACGCCGAGATCTGGAGCGTCGGGGCGTACACGAACAACCCGCCGAGCGGCGCGATGCGCGGCTTCGGCGCGGTCCAGACCTGCTTCGCGTACGAGGCCCAGATGGACAAGCTTGCCGCGAAGCTCGGGATGGACCCGGTCGCGCTCCGCCGGATGAACGCGCTGGAGGACGGCGACCACATCATCACCAGCCAGCCGGTCGCGGGCTCCGAGCCGGTGAGCGAGATCATCCGCCGGGCGAACGCCCTCCCGCTCCCGCCGGCCGGGCACCGCTCGGCGCTCGAGCTCCCCGGCGGGGCCGGGAACCTGACCCAGGGCGAGGGCGTGGTCCGGGGGGTCGGGTTCGCCGCGGGGTTCAAGAACATCTGCTACTCCCACGGGTTCGACGACTCGTCCGAGGCGCGCGTGCGCCTCGAGCGCGACGCCGACGGCCCGATCGCGTACGTCCATACGGCCGCGGCCGAGGTCGGCCAGGGAGTGGTCACCGTCCAGCTCCAGGTCGCCCGGACCGAGCTCGGGCTCGAACGGGTGATCGTCGAGAACGCCGACACGACCATCGGCTCGGCCGGGTCGAGCTCGGCCTCCCGCCAGACCTGGATGACCGGGGCGGCGGTGAAGGCCGCCTGCGACCTGGTGAACGCCGAGCTCGACGGCCGCGCGCGCGACCGCGGGATTCCCCGGGAGCGCCTCGCGGATCTGCTCGACACCCCGGTCGAGCACCGGATCACCTACCGCCACGCGGCCACCGAGCCGCGCAACCCGGTGACCCAGAACCACGGCCACGTGGCCTTCCTGTTCGCCGCCCACCGGGCCAGCGTCGACGTCGACCTTGGGACCGGCCTGGTGAAGGTGGTCCAGGTGGCCACGGCCCAGGACGTCGGCAAGGCGATCAACCCGGTCGCGGTGATCGGCCAGCTCGAGGGTGGCATCGCCCAGGGCCTCGGCCTCGCGGTGATGGAGGAGGTCATCCTCAAAGACGGGGCCGTGAAGAACGCCTCGTTCACCGACTACCTCCTGCCCACGTTCCTGGACATGCCCCCGGTGGTCGCCGACCTCATCGAGCATCCGCATCCCGACGCCCCGTACGGGGCCAAGGGCGTCGGCGAGCCGCCGACGATCTCGAGCACTCCGGCGATCGTCGCCGCGATCCGTGCCGCGACGGGCCGCGCGCTCAACCGCGTCCCGGTGCGACCGGACGACATCGTGTTCGGCACGGTCGCGCTGTCGGGCTGGACTATCGTCGCCGGCATGGATCCCCGGGCAGCGACGCGAGCGTGACCGCGGAGCTCACGCCGGAGCAGGTCGCCGGATACCTCGAGGCGACCTGCGCGCTCGTCGAATCGGAGCTGAAGGCGCTCGGTGACGACGCGGGCTGGCATCCCGCGCCCGGCGAGTGGTGCACGCGGGCCGTCGTCGGCCATCTCATCGAGACCGAGAAGCGCGGCTTCGCCGGGCGGATCCGGATCATCCTCGCGAACGATCATCCGAAGCTCCAGTCCTGGGACCAGGTCGCGGTCGAGAAGGAGCGCAACGACTGCGTGCGCGTGAGCGACAGCCTGTGGATGGAGTTCATGGGCCTGCGCAGCGACAGCCTGCGGCTCGTCCGCTCGCTCGAGCCGGCCGACCTCGATCGCGCGGGCACCCATCCCAAGGTCGGCGAGCTGAAGGTGCGCGGGCTGCTGCACGAATGGATCTCGCACGACCGCAACCACACCAAACAGATGCTGTCGATCGCCCAGGAGCGGGTCTGGCCGCACCTGGGCAACTCGCAGCTGTTCAAGGGGGAGTGATGCCGATCCACCTGCGGGCGGAGCCGGGCGACTACGCCGAGGCGTGCCTGCTGCCGGGCGACCCGCTGCGCGCGAAGTACATCGCCGAGACGTATTTCAGCGACGCGAAGCAGGTGAACGGCGAGCGCGGCCTGCTCGGGTACACCGGCACCTACGAGGGCACGCGCGTCTCGGTGCAGGGCACCGGGATGGGCAGCCCCGGCGCGACCATCGTGTTCGAGGAGCTCATCCAGCTCGGCGTGAAGACCCTCATCCGCGTCGGCACGTGCGGCGGGCTGCAGCTCGGCCAGAAGCTCGGCGACACGATCGTCGCGATCTCCGGCGTGGCCGCCGATGCGACCGCGACCCACCTCGTCGGCAACGAGCCGCACACGCCCACCGCAAGCTGGGAGCTCAGCCACGCGGCCGTGCACGCGGCCGGCACGATGGGCCAGCCCGTGCACGTGGGCCCGGTCGCGTCGAGCGACCTCTTCTACAACCCCGACGAGGGTCAGTACGCGCGCTGGTCGAAGCGCGGCGTCCTCGCGGTCGAGATGGAGGCCGCCGCGCTCTTCACCGTCGCCGCCCTCCGCGGCGTGCGCGGCGGGTGCCTGCTGGTCGTTTCGGACATGGTCATCGACGGCACGTTCACCCGGATCAGCGACGCGGAGATGCGCGCCGCGGTCGATCGCATGACGCGGATCGCGCTCGCCGTCGCGATCGGCGCGAAGGATCGCGCGGTCGAGGCCTAAGGCTTCCCGAAGAACCGCGCGAGCTCGTCGTTCACGAGCTCGGGCACGTCGTGCTGGATCCAGTGGCCGGCGTCGGGAACGTGCCGCACCCGGACGTTCGGCACCCACTCCGAGCCCGGCTCGGCGAGCGCCGGGCCGAGGAACCGGTCTCGATCGCCCCACAGCACGAGGACCGGATGGTCGACGCGCCGCGCGGGCACGGCGTGCCGGGCGACGTCGCGGAACGCGGCGCGGTAGTAGTTGATGGCCGCGGTGAGCGCGCCGGGTGGCCGGAGCGCCGCGACGTGCCGCTCGATGTCCTCTTCGCTGAACGCGCCCGGCCGCACCGACGCGCTCCGGAACACCGCGCGGAGGGACGCGAAGTCGTTGCGCGCCAGACCGGCCTCCGGCAGCACCGGGAGCTGGAACGCGAACATGTACCAGCTCCGCT
>JAXDLF010000013.1:0-15147 GCA_034666765.1 Chloroflexota bacterium | reverse complement strand
GGGCCTCGCGCAACGCGTCGGCGAATGCCACGCCGGTCTCCAGGCGCGAGCAGATGTACGTCGTGGTGCCGTTCAACAGTCCGCGCAGCACCCGCGGCCGGACCGCGCCGAGCTCCATGACGCCTCGGACCACCGGCACCGCCCCGCCGACGGCAGCCTCGAACCGCAGCTCGCGATGCCCGAGCCGGGCCGCCTCGTGCAGGGTGTCCCACTCCTTGGCGACGACCTCCTTGTTCGCGGTGACGACGTGCTTGCCGCGCTCGAACGCCGCGAAGAGAAGATCGAATGCCGGCTGATGGCCGCCGATGACCTCGATCACCGCGCCGATGTCCGGGTCGTCGAGGATCTCGAACGGATCCTTGGTGATCCGGACGCCGCCGGCGTCGCGTGCCTTCCGCGGATCGCGGACCGCCGCGCCGAGCAACCGGACGGGCCGGCCGGCCGCGGCGTCCACGCGCTTCTGGCGGTCGGCGAAGGCCCGTGCGACCGCGCTGCCGACGGTGCCGAGACCGAGGAGGCCGACGCCGAGCGGCTTCGCGCTCATCGCGGTCGGCCCCATGCGACGAGTCCGACGACCTCTTGATCCACGACCGTGATGCCGCGCCGCGCGAAGACCTCGCGGATCTCGGCGTCGAAGGTCGCCGTGCGCTCGCCGAGCCGGGTCCGCGCGAGCGTGCTCGTGCTGTGCAGGTACTCGAGGTATTCGTCAACGCTCCTACGCAGGTGGACCGGAGCGGTCCGGCGCTCGCCTTCTTTGACGAACCGACCGGTCGCCTCGAGAGCGGCAACGCGTTCGGGAAAGCCGTCGATCTTGGCGGCGTGCAGCTCCGAGTGGCGCGTGACGACGTCAAGCAATCCGGCCACCGGGAAGTCGCCGTCGTCCTTCTCGACGATCGCGAGATGGCCCCCCGGAGCGAGCACCGAGCCGAACCGCGGCATGACGACATCCGGCGCCATCCAATGGATGCTCGTGCCCGCGGTGATCAGGCCGTATGGCGGATCGAGCGGCGCGGTCTCGGCGGTGCCGATGATCCATCGCAGCCGTGGGTCGTCGCCCCCGGGAAGGCGGCGACCCTCCTCGACCATCGCGTCGGACGGATCGACGGCGTCGACGCGCGCGGCGAACCGCAGCATCGGCCGCGCCAGCTGGCCACTCCCTGACCCGACGTCGAGAAGGGTGTGCGGCTCGACCAGCAGCTCCGCCAGAATCGCGAACGTCTCGTCGGGATACGGCGCGCGATGCCGGTACGCGCGCGCGACGTCGCGGTCGCGGAAGACCTCCGCCAACGGTCCCGTCATCCGATGGCCTGCTCGAGCAGATCGAGCGCGACACCGACGCTCGCGAGCCGGTTGCCCGCGCGGTCGAACGTCCATTGCTTCTTCTTGACCGTCTGCAGCTTCGGGCCGTCGACGGCGATGTAGACGAGCCCGACCGGCTTCCCGGGCGTCGCGCCCGTCGGGCCGGCGATGCCGGTGATGCCCAGGCCGATCCTCGCGCCGAGCTTCTCCCGGGATCCGCGGGCGAGCGCGGCCGCGACGACCGCAGACACCGCGCCATGCGAGTGGACGAGCTGGGGCGGCACGTCGGCGAGGATCGTCTTCGCCTCGTCCGAGTACACCTCCATGCCGCCACGGAAGTAGTCGCTCGATCCGGAGTGCTCGCTCAGGATCGCGCCGAGCAGCCCGCCCGTGCACGACTCCGCGCAGGCGACGGTCAGCTTCTTCTTGCGAAGCACCGGATGCAGCGTGCGCATCCGGGCAGCGAGGTCGGCGTACGTCGGAGATTCAGCGGGCACGTGTGCGGGCGGCGCCCTCGCGCGGCGTGACGCGCCACCGCTCGGGCACGCCCCGGCCGGCGATCGCGAACGACGCCTTCCACAGGTAGTCCAGGCCCGAGAGGACGGTGAGGGCCACGGCGGCGCTGAGCAGCGCGTAGGCGAGGTACGCGAGGGCCAGCGACGGCACCGCGAGGAGCAGCAGCAGTCCGGCCGCGGCGCAGGTCTGGAAGATGGTCTTCACTTTTCCGTACACGCTCGCGCCGACGCTGTAGCCGCGGGCCGAGGCGACCGCGCGCAGGTTCGTGACCGCGAGCTCGCGGGCCACGACGACGACGACGATCCACGCCGGCATCAGGCCCTGGGCCTGGAGCGGGATGAGCGTGCCGATGACCAGCAGCTTGTCCGCGAGCGGGTCGAGGAACGTTCCGAGGCGCGTGACCTGGTTCAGGCGCCGCGCGAGCCGTCCGTCCACCGCGTCGGTCAGCGCCGCGATGCAGAAGATGAGGAAGGCCCAGGTCGCGCTCCGCTCGTCGCCCGCCTGGAGCAGCAGCACGATCGGCACGACCGCGAGCATCCGGGCGAAGACCAGGCCGAGCGGCAGATTGAAGGTCATGGCGCGCTGAACGAGCGTTCCGTCACCTGCCCGACCTCCCCCATCCTGCCGATCTCCTGTCCATTGAAAGCCAGGAAGGTCACGCCCGCGTTTCCGGATCGAACGCTGACGGACTTGCCGCTGAACGTGAGCACCTGGCCGTTGGGGAAGATCTTGTTCGTGCCCGGCGCCTGGGCCCCGTCGACGGTCGCGAGGATCCAGGCCTCGCCGCCGGTGAGCCGGACCGTGACGACCGCCGCCGTATAGGCGACCGACACCGTGCGGGTCTCCTGGACCTCGGCGGCGGTCGCCGTCTTCGCGACGACGCGGATCGTCTGCGGGCCGGCGACGAAGCTGATGGTCACACTGAACTTCCCGTCGGTGCCGACCGCCGCGGCCGCGCCATTCACCGTCACGCTCGCGACGGACTTGTCCACGTGGCCGGCCACCGTGACCGGCGCGTTCGTGTACGTGCCGCCGTTGGCGGGCTGCTCGACGATGAGCTGCGGAGCCTGGGGATTGTTCGTCAGGACCTGGTTCAGCTGGATCGTTCGCGAGGCCTGCGCAAGCTTGCCCGCCGGGTCCAGCACCTGGATCTCGACGCGGTTCGGCCCCGGCTTCAGCGGCACCGTGACGCTGAACGTGCCGTCCCTGGCCGGGTGGACCTCGTTGATGGGGTCGAGTCCGGGGGACACCGTCACCGTGATCTTGCCATCCGGGTTCGTCTTGCCCTTCACGGTGTACTCGGGGGTCTGCGACACCGCGTCGCCCGGCGGGTCGGTGATGTCGACGTGCGGCGCGACCGCGAAGCTCGTGAACTGGTAGTAGAAGTACGCGACGAAGAGCACGATGCCGGCGATCACGACCACCGGGACGAGGACGGTCGGCGTGAAGATGAAACTTCGTTTCACCAGCGGCTTCATCGGCGAGAACGTGCGGGCCGCGTCCGATCCGACGCGCTCGCCGGTGTACAGGGCGACCATCTCCTCGGGGTCGAGGCCGAGGTAGCCGGCGTAGTTCCGCAGGAATCCCTTCGTGTAGACGGTTCCGGGGAGGGACTGGTAGTCGCCGCTCTCGATCGCCTGCAGGAACTTCTCGCGGATCCGGGTGTCCTCGGCCGCCTGCTCCAGCGTGACGCCCTTCCGCTCACGCTGCTCACGGAGCGCGTCACCGAGGCGCGCCACTAGGCGTCGTCTCCGCCGGGCGCCGACGAGCGCGCGCCGTAGACCTGGCGCATCTTGCCCGGACCGACCGAGGGGCCGATGACCCCCTCCTGCTCCATGATGTCGATGAGCCTGCCGGCGCGCGCGAAGCCGACGGTCATCTTCCGCTGGAGCATCGAGACCGACGCCTGGCCCGCGCGCCGCACGATCTCGACGGCCTCCTCGTAGCGCTCGTCCTCGATGTCGGAGTCGCCGCCGTCCTCGCGCTGCTTCGCGCGATCCTGGTTCTCGAGGATCTCGAGCCGGTACTTCGGATCGCGCTGCTGCTTCCAGTGCCGGGTCACGGCCTCGATCTCGCGGTCCGAGACGAAGACGCCCTGCGCGCGGATCGGCTTGGGCACGTCGGGCGGCAGGACGAGCATGTCGCCGCGACCGAGGAGCTTCTCGGCGCCGGTCATGTCGAGGATGGTGCGGGAGTCGATCGACGAGGCGGTGGCGAAGGCGATGCGCGCGGGGATGTTCGCCTTGATCAGTCCGGTGATGACGTCGACCGAGGGCCGCTGGGTCGCCACGACGAGGTGGATCCCGGTGGCTCGGGCGAGCTGGGCGAGCCGGGTGATCGCCTTCTCCACCTGGATCGGGGCCGACATCATGAGGTCGGCGAGCTCGTCGACGATGAGCACGATGTAGGGCACCCGGTCGGGGCCGATCCGTGCCGCGTTGTACGCGTCGATGTTGCGGGCGGTGGCCCGGGCGAACAGCCGGTAGCGGCGGTCCATCTCGCCGACGGCCCAGTACAGGGCGTTGAGGATCTTGTCGTGATCGGTGACGACCGGCACCACGAGGTGCGGGATGTTGTTGAAGCCGGCGAGCTCGACGCGCTTGGGGTCGGCGAGGATGAGCCGGACGTCATCGGGCGTCGCGGTCATGAGCAGGCTGCAGATGATCGAGTTGATCGAGACGCTCTTCCCCGAGCCGGTCTGCCCGGCGATGAGGAGGTGCGGCAGCTTCGCGAGGTCCGCCACGATCGGCGAGCCCGCGACATCCCGTCCGAGTGCCACGGTCAGCTTGGAGCTCGCGTCCTTGAACATCGCGGTCTCGGCGACGTCCTTCAGGGTGACCATGCCGATCGCGAGATTCGGGACCTCGATCCCGACCACGCTCTTGCCCGGGACGGGCGCTTCGATCCGCAGGGTCCGCGCGGCGAGCGCGAGCGACAGGTCGCTGTCCAGGGCCTCGATGCGTGACAGCTTCACGCCGGCCGCCGGCTTCAGCTCGTAGCGGGTCACGACCGGCCCGACGCTCACCTCGACGACCTTGGCGACGATGTTGAAGTGCGCCAGGGTCTCCTCGATGACGCGCGTGTTGCGCATCACCTCGTCCTTGCCGGAGCGCGCGGCCGAGCCTTCCTCGAGGAGGTCGAGCGAGGGCAGCTGCCACGGGACGTCGGGCGGCTCGGCGTGCATGACGCCCTCGGCGGCGACGATGGCCGACGGGAGGCCGGTCAGCGCGCCGCCGGGCGGCGCGATCATCTCGGGGGCCAGCGGGAGGACCTCCTGCTGGACGACCGGCCGGGGCTTCCGCGGCGGCCGCTCCTCGGGCATGTTGATCTTGATCGGCCGGTCTTCCTCGACCGGGGGCGCGGGCGGCGCCGGCAACGGCCGGCCGATCCGCGCGACACTCTCATCGAAGCGCGGGCCGGTTCCCCCCGGCAGGGCCGTGCCTGGCCGGAACGCGAGCTGCGGCCGCCGGTCCAGTGCCGGCTGGGCGAGCTCCTGGAGCGTGCGGTTGGCCGCGACGACGACGCCGATCGTCAGCACCGCGAGCAGGACGATGAGGCCGCCGACGGTGCCGAAGGTGCTCGTCGCCCCGACCCCGAGCGCCCGGCCGAGCGAGCCCCCGTTGCCGGTCGCGACGTGGGTGACGCCGAGCAGGGCGACGACGACCAGGAGCGCGCCGATCCCCGGGAGCAGCAGCGGGCGGGCGAGCGCGCGCCGCCACACGATCGCCGCCGCGGCGAAGAACGCGACCGGCACGAGGATGGCGCCCCACCCCAGCAGGCCGGTCATCACCGATCGCCACCAATCCACGAGCGAGCCGCCCGTGACCAGGAGCGCGACGAGCGAGAGCAGCCCGAACAGGCCGAGCGCGACCCCGATGATGTGGTCGCGCACCTCGGCGCGCATGCGTGCGCCGGGTCTCGCCTCGCGACGGGTGGACGTCTTGCGTGCGGCCGCCTTCCTCGCCATCAGACCTGCATGATGACCGGCAGCACCATCGGCCGGCGCTTCGTGCGGTCATAGAGGAACGAGCTCAGGCTCTGGTGGATCGCGTCCTTCAGTGCCGAGGCCTCGGCGAAGTGTGGGCCGGTCTGCGCCTGCGCGAGCCCCTCGAGCACCCGCTGCCGCGCTTCCTCGAGCAACCCGGACGCGTCCTGCTCGGGCATGAAGCCCTTGGTGGTGATGTCGGGCCCGGCGACGACGGCGCCGGTCTGCTGGTCGATCGTGACCACCACGAGGAAGATGCCCTCGTTGCCGATGGACACGCGGTCGCGCATGACCGACTGGCTCACGTCCCCGACGCCGAGGCCGTCGACGTACACCTGGCCGGATGCGACGTGCTCCCCCACCTTGGCCCCGCGGTCGCTGATCTCGAGGACGTCGCCGTTGGTGATGATGAACGACTTGTCCGCGTCGACCCCGACGTCGATCGCCATGCGCGCGTGGCGCACCAGCATCCGGTACTCGCCGTGGATCGGCACGAAGTGCTTGGGCTGGAGGATGTTCAGCAGGAGCTTCAGCTCCTCCTGGCTCGCGTGACCGGACACGTGCGGCCGCGAGCCGGCGTCGTACACGACCTCCGCGCCGAGCTTGAAGAGGTTGTCCACCGTGCGGCTCACGAGCTCCTCGTTGCCGGGGATCGGGTTGGAGGACATGACGACGGTGTCGCCCTCCTTCACCGCGACGTGCCGGTGATCGCCGAGGGCCATCCGGGACAGGGCGCTCGTCGGCTCGCCCTGGCTGCCCGTGGTGATGATGCAGAGCTCGTTGTCGGGGAACTTCCCGATCTCGGCCGCGTGGACGATGGCGCCTTCGGGGTACTCGAGGTAGCCGAGCTCCCGCGCGGTCTTCGTGTAGTTCTCCATCGACCGGCCGATGATCGCCGTGCGGCGACCCCAGGCGTGGGCGATGTCGACGATCTGCTTGATGCGCGAGATGTTCGACGCGAACGTCGTCGTGATCACCCGGCCCTGGGCCCGCGACATGATCCCGTCGAAGATCTCGCCGACGTGGCGCTCCGACGGCGTGTAGCCGGGCACCTCGGCCCGGGTCGAGTCCGAGAGCAGGAGGAGCACGCCCTTCGCCGCGATCGCCGCGAGGCGGGCGAAGTCCGTCTGCCGCCCGTCGACCGGGGTGTGGTCGAACTTCCAGTCGCCCGAGTGCACGATGGTCCCCTGGGCCGTGTCGATCGTGACGCCGACGGCGTCCGGGATGCTGTGGCAGACGAAGTACGAGTCGCAGCGGAACGCGCCGATGGTGAACGGCGTGCCCGGCTCGATCTCGCGGAAGATGGTCTTGTCCGCGAGTTTGTGCTCGCGCAGCTTCGTGCGGATGAGGCCGAGGGTGAGCTTGGTCCCGTGGATCGGCACGAGCGGGAAGTCACGCAGCACGTACGGCAGCGCGCCGATGTGGTCCTCGTGGGCGTGGGTGATGAGGATGCCCTTCACCTTGTCCCTGCGCTCGCGGAGGTAGCGGATGTCGGGGATGACGATGTCGATGCCGGGCATCTGCTCGTCGGGGAACATGAGGCCGGCGTCGACGATGACGATGTCGTCGTTCTGCTCGATGGCCATCATGTTCTTGCCGATCTCACCGACGCCGCCGAGCGGGATGACGCGGACCGGACTAGCCAAGGAGGGTCATCTGCTCTGCCGGCTTTTCCTTCGCCGGCTCCGGCGCGGGGGTCGCCGGACGGGGTGCCGTCTCGAGGAATGTCGCGAGCGCCTGGAAGTCCTTCTCGAGCTCGGCCCGCAGGGAGGGCTGGTGCAGCGCGGCCGCGGGGTGGAACATCGGAAAAATCGTGATGCCGTCCTTCTTTCGTGCGTGTCCGTGGACACGCGAGATGGATTCGCCGGGAAAGAACTTGTACATCGCATGGCGGCCCAGCGTCACCACGACCTTCGGCTTGAGCGCCGCGAGGTGCCGCTCGAACCAGACGTGACACGCGGCCACCTCCTCCGGGAGCGGGTCGCGATTCTCGGGCGGCCGATGCCGCACGACGTTCGTGATGAAGACCTTGCCTCGGTCGAGCCCGATGCCCGCGAGGAGCTCGTCGAGCAGCTTGCCCGCCGCGCCCACGAACGGGCGGCCCTGGACGTCCTCGTTGTAGCCCGGGGCCTCGCCCAGGAAGAGGATCCCGGACTCGGCGCTCCCTTCGCCCGGCACCGCCTGGCGGGCGCTCCGGTGAAGCGGGCAGGCCGTGCAGGCGCGGATCTCATCGGCCAGCGCCGCCAGCGTGTCCTGCACGTCGTTGATTATCGGGTCGCCGGTGCTTTCCGGGCGAGATAGACGACGTCGGTGTACGGCCGGCCGGGCATCTCGATGACGTCGACGAGGAATCCGGCCCGCTCGAACATCGCGAGGGACGCCGCGCGGGGCAGGAAGTGGAACCGGCCCTGACGGCCCCGGGTGAGGCCGATCGAGGTCGCGACGAGCTCCTGGGCGTACGTCAGGGCGTAGCGCGCGCTCGCCGCGCGCTCCTGCGCCTTCACCACGAGCGGCGCGTTCTCCGAGAGCGCGCCCGCGGCCTTCCGGAGGACCTCCTCCTGGTCGGCCGGCGGCAGGAGGTACAGGACATCGATGATCGTCACGGCGTCGCACTTCGGCACGGCCTCGTGGACGATGTCGCCGAGCTCGAACCGGATCGAGTCGCGCTCGTCAACCGTGGCCCGCGCGACCGCGATCTTGCGCTCGTCGATGTCGATCCCGAGGATCCGCCGGCCGGCGGACGATTCGGCCAGGAGATTCGCGAACAGCCCGTGGCCGCAGCCGAGGTCGACGATGAAGCCGTGCCGCGGCACGTAGCGGTCGACGAAGGCCAGGTCGGAGAGGAACGCGCGCCCGTGGACGTGGGTGCGCGCGATGAACGACGTGTCGCGGTAGCGCTGGACGGCGCGGTCGAGCGCCGCGGTGGTCGTGCCGCCTGGCACCTACCGCACCCGCCAGCGGACCAGGTCGCCGAGGGCGCTCCGGACGAGGTCGTCGGTGAGGACCTGCAGATCGTCGTGGCGCTGGAGGACCAGCCCGTCGCCGCTCGCGTGCAGCGCCTCGTCGGGATATCCCGGGTGGGCGATGATCTCCCCCACTCCCGGGTAGGCCGCGTAGAGCGCGACCGTGGCGGCATCGGGCCGGCGCGGGAGAGCCGAGAGATCGACGAACCAGTCGTTCCCGGGGATGCCACGCAGCAGGACCCGGTCGATCAGCGACGCGGCGCCCAGGAGCTGGGCCTTCACCGCGGCCGCGACGCGCGGCGGCGTCGCGCGCCGCAGGTACCGCACCCGGTGCTCGCGGGCCAATCCCGCGACGACCCTCGCGATCGGCGGGATCAGATGGGTGTGCCGATGGGAGTCCCAGGCCGGTGCCTCGATGCCCCACGCCCGAGCCCGCGCGACCTGGGCCCGGACCTCGGCCGCCACCTCGGTCGAGCGGATGCGGCCGGTGAGGAGCCGTGCGGTGAGATCCGGGAGCCGGTGGAACCGGCCTTCGGCATCCACCAGCGACCGGACGGTGGCCGGATCGGAGACCGGGCGGCCGCCGACGAGATCGATGTGCAGGCCGATCTCGAGGCCCCGCTCGCCGCGCGTGAGCGCGGCCGCCTCTTCCGAATCGGGGAACGTGACGAGCAGGGAGCTCGAGCGCACCACACCGTTCCGGTGCGCCTCGAGCACGCCCCGCGTGACCCCGGGCGAGATGCCCAGGTCGTCCGCTGTGACGATGACCGCGTTCAGGAGGAGCTAGCCCCTCGGCGGGCCGCTCCGGCGGAACCCACCACCGCCGCCCGGGCGGAAGCCGCCCCGGTCGCCGTCTCCCGGGCCACGCTCGGCGAACCGGGCGCGCTGCTCGCGGGAACGCCGCGCGAACTCCTCGGGGTCTTCGTTGACGGCGCGGATCGAGAGGTTCACCCGACCCTGCCGGTCGACCTCGGCGACCTTGACCTTCACGTGCTCGCCGATCTTCACGGCGTCTTCGATGCTGTTCACCCGCTCGTTCGAGATCTCCGAGACCCGGACGAGGCCCTCCTTGCCGGGGAGGTACTCGACGAACGCGCCGATCGACATGATCCGGGTGACTTTGCCCTCGTAGACCTCGCCGACCTCGGGCTCCTTGGTGAGGCCCTCGATCATGGCGCGGGCCTTCTCGCGGCCCTCCGGCTTCGCGCCGGTGATGCGGATCGTGCCGTCGTCCTCGACCTCGATGTTCGTGCCGGATTCCGACTGGATCGCGCGGATCATCTTGCCACCGGGACCGATGATGTCGCGGATCTTGTCCGGGTTGATCTTGACCGTGTCGATGCGTGGGGCGAACTTGTTGAGCTCGGCGCGGGGCTTGTCGATGACCTGACGCATCTCGCCGAGGATGAACAGGCGCGCCTCGCGCGCCTGCGCCATCGCCGTACGCATGATCTCGAGCGTGATGCCCTTGACCTTGATGTCCATCTGCAGGGCGGTGACCCCGCTGTCGGAGCCGGTCACCTTGAAGTCCATGTCGCCGTAGTGGTCCTCGAGGCCCTGGATGTCGGTGAGGACGGTGTACTTGCCGCCCTCGAGGACGAGACCCATGGCGATGCCGCCGATCAGCGTCTTGATCGGGACGCCGGCGTCCATGAGCGCCAGGGTCGATCCGCAGGTCGAGGCCATCGACGAGGAGCCGTTCGACTCGAGCGTCTCGCTCACCACGCGGATCGTGTACGGGAACTCCTCCTTGGTCGGGATGACCGGCAGGAGGGCGCGCTCGCCGAGCGCGCCGTGGCCGATCTCGCGGCGGCCGGCGCCGCGCATCATCCGCACCTCGCCGACCGAGTACGGCGGGAAGTTGTAGTGATGCATGTAGCGCTTCGTGTCCACCGGCGAGAGCGTGTCGATGATCTGCTCGTCGCCGGAGGGGCCGAGCGTGACGACCGAGAGCACCTGGGTCTGGCCGCGGCGGAAGACGGCGGAGCCGTGGGTCCGCGGGAGGACCCCGACCTCGATCTCGAGCTCGCGGATGTCCTTCGTGCCGCGGCCGTCGGGCCGCAGGTTCTCTTCCACGACGGCGGTGCGGAACTCGTGCTCGAGCACGGCGTCCCACTCCGCGGTCACCTCTTCGGGGGTCGTCTTCCCATCGGGTGTGACGAACCGCTTCAGCGCCTCGTCCTTCACCTCGTCGAGGCCGGCCTCGCGCTGGTCCTTGTCGGGGTTGCGGAGCTTCGCGCGGAGGCGCTGGGCGAAGAACTCGCGGATCGGGGCGAGACGGGCCTCGTCGCGGGCCGGCGGGGTCCACTGGAGCTTCGGCTTGCCCGCCGCGCGGCGGAGCTCCTCTTGGGCGTCGCAGAGCTTCGCGATGCCTTCCTGCGCCAGGGCGAGCGCCTCGACGAGCTTCTCTTCGGTGATCTGGTTCGCGCCGGCCTCAACCATCATGACCGAGTCCTTCGTACCCGCGACCACGAGGTCGAGCTCGCTCTCGAGCATCTGCTGGATCGTCGGGTTGAGGGTGAGCTTCCCGTCGACGGTGCCCACGCGGACGCAGCCGATCGGTCCTTCGAACGGCGCGTTCGAGATGTGCAGCGCCGCGGAGGCCGCGTTCACCGCGAGGATGTCGTAGTCGTTCTCCTGGTCACTCGACCATGCCGACACGATGACCTGGACGTCGTTCTTGAAGCCCTTCGGCCAGAGCGGCCGGATCGGGCGGTCGACGAGCCGGGCGGTGAGGATGCCCTCCTCGGAGGGACGGCCTTCCCGGCGCGGGAACGACCCGGGGATCTTCCCCGCGGCGTACAGGCGCTCTTCGAAGTCGACGGTGAGCGGGAAGAAGTCGATGCCCGGGCGGGTCGTCTTCGCGACGGTGCCCGCCGCGAACACGATCGTGTCCCCGTAGCGGACGGTGACCGCGCCGCCGGCCTGGCGCGCGTACTTGCCGGTCTCGAAGGTCAGCGGCTTGTCGTTGATGGTCGCCTGGGAACGTGTGACTGCCACTTGTTGATCCTGGGTGCTGGCGCCCTTCTTGTGGGTCCGTTCGGGGCCGGCTAGGCCGGGCCCGAACGCCACGCGGCTGCTTCCGGTCCCTTTACCGACGGAGTCCGAGGCGTCCGATGATCTCCTGATAGCGCTCGGGGCTCTTGCGGTGAAGGTATGCGAGCAGCCGCCTGCGCTGTCCAACCATCATGAGCAGCCCGCGACGACTGTGATTGTCGTGCGCGGCCGTGCGGAGATGGTCGGTCAGATGCTTGATCCGCTCGGTGAGGAGCGCGATCTGGACCTCCGGGGATCCGGTGTCCTTCTCGTGCTGGCGGTTGGCCTTGATGACCTCACTCTTCGCTGGAGCGGCTTCGGCGAGCGGCACCCGTTGTCCTTTCCTAGATCTCTTAGATCTCTATTTCTGTTTGGAAGTCTACCGGAACAACCGACCACTGTGGCAAAACCGGACATCCCGAGCGGTCAGGGCGTCGCTCGGTCCTCCGCCGGTGCGGGGGCCGGGGCCGGACGGGCCGAGCGGCGCCGGGGGTGGCGCATCTCGGGGTACATGACCACGAGCTCGCGGAAGATCTTGCCGATCACCCCGAGCGACGAGAGCGTCGACCGGCCGCGGGTCCGCGGGAAGTAGTCGAGCCCGATCTGCTGGACCGTGAACCCGAGATTCTTCGCCTTCGTGATGAGCTCCGCGCTGATGAGCGAGCCCTCGGAGCGCAGCTCGACCGCCTCGAGGATCTCGCGCTTCATGAGCTTGAACGCGAAGTTGATGTCGCGATGCGGCCAGCCGAACAGGACGCCGATCAGGCCGTTGTACGCGTACGAGTAGATCGCGCGGCGGAGTCCCTCGCCGGTCCGGTCGTAGCGGTACGCGGCGATCATGTCGGCCCGCGTGACCTCCATCGCGCTGATGGCCCGGCCGATCTCCCGGGGGTCGAACGGGAGGTCCGCGTCCATGTACAGGACGAGGTCCATGGACGCCGCGGCGAAGCCGTCCCGAAGGGTGCCGCCGAGCTTCTGGTTGTGCTCGTGGCGAAGGAGGCGGATCCGCGGGTCCGCGGCGGCGAGGCGGCGCACGATCTCGGACGAGCGATCCGTGGACGCGTCGTCGACGATGACGATCTCGTGGCGGCTCGCGAGCTCATCGAGCGCGCGGGTCGCGACGCCGACCGCGTGCTCGATGTTCTCTTCCTCGTTGTACATCGGCACGACGAGGCTGATGCTCGGGCGCACGCCGCGAGCATATCGGCCAATACACTCGGCGTCGGTGACGCGAGGCGCGGTGATCCCGAATCGACAGGATCAGTACGTCGCGCTGCTTGTCGGAGTGCTGACCGCGCTCAGCAGGCTCCCGTTCATGGCCGCGCGGCTCTGGGAGTGGGACTCGGTCCTCTACGCCCGGGCGCTCGAGCAGGGCTTCCACGTCGACGACGTCCTCCCCGGCATGCGTCCCCACCCGCCCGGCTACGTCTTCTACGTCGCGTCCGCCGGCCTCGCGAAGCTGTTCGGCCTCGACAGCGATCACGCTCTCGTGGCCGTGAGCGTCATCGCGAGCGGGCTCGCCGCGGCCCTCTGCTACCTCCTCTGCCGCCGCTTCGCCGGCCGGGCGCTGTCGCTGGCGCTCGCGATCGCGTTCGCGGCCAATCCCCTGGTGTGGCTCCACGGGGAGGTCGCGATGCCGTACATCCTCCTGGCCCCGATCAGCGCCGGGTTCGCGCTCCTGTTCCGCGATGCCCGCGCGGCCGGCACGCGACGGGCCGCACTCGTCTCCTTCGCGTTCGGCGCGGTCGGCGGCTTCCGCCAGGACATGCTCCTGTTCCTGTTCCCGCTGTGGCTGTGGATGCTGTGGCCGGCGCACGCCCGCACGCGGGTGCGCGCGGCCCTCGCGTTCGCCGCGGGATGCGCGCTCTGGCTCGTGCCGTCGGCGCTGCTCTCCGACGGGCTCGTCGCGTACGTGACGCGCTCGCTGCGCCAGGTCGTCGGAGTGAGTGGCGTGAGCGCGAACGCCGAGCGGTCGATCCCGATCAATGCCGTGCTCGTCGGCGACTCGCTCCTCTGGGCCGGCCTGCTGCTCTCCGTCGCGCTCCTCGTGCTCGGGCTCTCGCGCGCGCTCGCGGCGGCCCGCGGCCAGCGCCTCGGCGATGACGGCGAAGCGACGTTCTTCGCGCTCTGGCTGCTGCCGGCGCTGCTGTTCTACCTCTTCGTCCACATCGGCGAGTGGGGCTTCGTGCTCTCGCTGGTCCCTGGCTTGTACGCGCTCGTCGCCTGGCTCCTGGCCCGGTTGGCGGTCCCGGGGCAGCGCGGCGTCGCCGCGATCGTGCTCGCGAACGCCGCGCTCGGGGCGTGGCTCTTCGTGGCCGGCGATCACCCGGTGTTCTCTCGCGCGTCGCTCGTGGCGCACGATCGCCTGACCGACGAGAAGACCGCCTGGATCCGCGATCACGCGCCGCGCGACAGCATCGTGCTCGCCGCCGCGGAGGTGCTCGTCGCCGGCTACTACCTGCCGGACCGGGTCCTCAAGTACAGCAACGCCGCCGCCTCGACGACCTACGACATCGCGATCGATCGGCCGACGACGCTCGTCATCTACGAGCCGGCGGCGCGGCCGGCGAGCGTCCGGATCGACCAGACCGCCGAGCTCGGGAGCGGAGCGTCCCTCGGGCTGGCGACCGTGTCTTCGGGCACACTTCGCCTCCACGGCGCGGACATCGGCGACACCCGTCGGTAGCATCGCGGCGTGAGCCGCGACTTCTGGCGCTTCTGGCTCGGGGAGACGATCTCGGCGTTCGGATCGTCGTTCACCCAGTTCGCGATCCCGCTCCTGGTCTTCAAGCTCACCGGCTCGGCCATCTACCTCGCCCTGAGCTTCGCGCTCTTCGCGGTCCCCCATCTCGTGTTCGGTCTGATCATCGGCGCCTGGACCGATCGCACCGACCGTCGGCGGCTGATGATCGTCGTGGACCTCCTCGCGGCGCTGGCGGTGGTGTCGGTGCCGGTCGCGGCCGCGGCCGGGGCGCTGAGCGTCTGGTGGGTCATGGCCGTGATCTTCATCACGGGGACGCTGTCGATCTTCTTCGAGGCCGCCCAGTTCGGCGCGGTGCCGAGCCTCGTCGATCAGGCCGACCTCGTCACGGCGAACGGCCGGATCCAGGCGAGCTTCGCCGCGGCGACGGTCGCGGGCCCGCTCGTCGCCGGCGGCCTGCTCGTATTCCTGAACGTGGAGCAGCTCCTGTACGTCGACGCGGCCACCTTCCTCGTGTCCGCGGTCGCGCTCGGCTTCATCCGGCGCCCGTTCAACCCGCCGGTCGGGCGCGCGCGCACGAGCCTGCGCGCCGACATCGTCGAGGGATTGCGCTACGTCCTCCGCCATCCGGTGCTGCGGAACATCTC
>JAXDLF010000012.1:0-5448 GCA_034666765.1 Chloroflexota bacterium | reverse complement strand
CCAGTCCTCCTCCGCGGCGACCGCGCGCGCGACGAGCCGGCGATCGGTCTCGCGCGCGATGAAGTACCGCGTGAGGACGTGCAGCCCTTCGTACGTCCGCTCCTCGTCGAGCTGGTAGAAACCCGCGACCGGGGACGCGTCGGCGCGGTCGGCGCGCGGATCGACGTCGAGGTCGAGCAGGTCGCCGCCGGCGCGCGCGACGCCGATCGTGATGATCGCGCCCGCGTCGCGCACGAGGGCGCTGGTGAGCGGCACCGGGAACGCGTAGAGCGAGGCGTCGCCCATGCGGAGCTGGAACCGGACGACCTCCTCGGCCGGATCGGGTGGATCGCTCTGCGGGTTGAGCGCGTCGGAGGGCTCGCGGATCCAGCCGGCCGGCGGGTCGAAGCTCACGCCCGCGGCTTCGTCGACGAACCCCTTGGCCGCGGGCGCCGCCGCCACGGCGATGATCGCCTCGGCGCGCATCGTGACCGGCGCGGAGATCGGCACCGCGACCGGCGCTCCGGGGCGCGCGACGACCGGGGCGGCGTTGTCGGGGGCGGCCGCGGCGTCGAGCAGCGGCCCGACGATCCCGACCGCGACGACGGCGATCGCCACGACCCAGCACGCTCCGTACGTCAGGCGATTCCCCACCAGTCGGCCAACGAGGCGTCCGACCGGCCGTTACCTCCGCCAACCGGACTAGGCCATGGCGCCGCGCTCCCGAAGGCTCACGTGGCGGCCCGCGCCGATGATCAGGTGATCCACGACCGATACGCCGAGCAGCCGCCCGGCGGCCACGGCGTCCCGGGTGGTGCGCAGGTCGTCGGCCGACGGCTCGGGGTCGCCGGACGGATGGTTGTGGCCGAGCAGGATGCCCGCGGCGTTCCGGCGCAGCGCCTCGGTGAACAGCTCGCCGATCCGGACGGACGTGCCGGCCACGTTCCCCTGATCGATAGGAGTGACGGCGATGAGCCGCTGCTTCCGGGTGAGCAGGACGACGACCAGGGCCTCGCGGTCCCGATGCGCGAGATGCGGCGCGAGCACGCGGGCCGCCGCGTCCGGCGTATCGAGCACGTCGCCGTCGCGCTCCGCGGCCAGCGCCCGCCGGCCGAGCTCGAGCGCCGCGACGATCCGGGCGGCCGTCGCGGATCCGAGCCCGAGCGTTCCGAGATCCGCGCGCGCCAGACCCCCGCTGCCGCCCATGGAATGGAGGAGCGTCTCGGCCATCGCCAGCGCGGACCGGCCCTTCCGGCCCGAGCCGATGATGAGCGCGAGGAGCTGGGCGTCGGAGAGCGCGGGCGGTCCGTCGCGGATCAGGCGCTCGCGCGGGCGGATCGCCTCGGGCCAATCACGGATCGGCATGCGAAGGTCCGTTGCGGAACGGACTTGACTCGAGCGCCGATGCGCGGGCTAGGTGGTGGAGGCCTTCTCCGCGACGGCGATGTCCTTGCCGCCGGTGTGCACGGTCCAGTCGCGCTCGTCGAAGTCCTTCGCGCAGTACGGGCAGATGTTCCACTCGGGCCGGATGAGCTTCGCGCACGACGGGCAGACGCGCTTGAGGCGCGTGCGGCACGTCGGGCAGAGGATGTAGTCCTCCTGCACGCGCTCGTGGCACGTCGGGCACACGATGCGCTGCTCCGCTTCGGCGAGGAGGCTCTCCTCCGCGAGCTGCCGCTCGTAGGCCTCACCGATCGTCTCTCGCGAGCGGACGATGAGGTAGATGAACAGGCCGAGGATCGGCACCGCCGTGACGAGCAGCGCCGCGAGCACCGGAAGGATCCGGTTCTCGGTGCGGTTCTGCGCGTCGCGGTAGGTCCAGAAGATCTGGGCGATGTACAGGACGAAGAGGTACAGGCCGATGAACCGCAGCCCGAGCTGCACGATCGCGCTGTTGACGAACCCGGTCCAAACTGCGCCGATGTCTGGCATCGCCTACACCCCCGCGCGCGCCGGTCGGCCGCCCTCGGCCGCCACGCGCTCTCTCCAATAGTCCAGAACGTCGCGGAGCGTCTGTTCGAACGGGATCTTCGGTTCCCATCCGGTCGCAGCCCGGAACTTCGTCGGATCGGCCCACAGGATCGGCACGTCGCTCGGCCGGAGCCGCGCGGGGTCCTCCTCGGTCCGGATCTTCATCTTCGACGCGGCGAGGAGCACGTCGAGCATCTCGCGGATCGTGTGCGTGCGTCCGCTACCGACGTTGTAGCTCTCGCCGGGCTCGGCCTTCTCGAGCGCGAGCCAGTACGCGCGCACGATGTCCCGAACGTCCGACAGGTCGCGCTTGCTGGTGAGGTCGCCGTGGTAGATGACCGGCGGGTGGAAGCCCGCCTCGATCTCCGCGATCTGCTTCGCGAAGGTGCTGTCGGCGAAGACCGGTCCGCGGCGGGGGCCGGTGTGGTTGAAGCCACGGGTCACGACGATGTGCAGGCCGTACGACTTGAAGTACTGGTACGCGAGCTTGTCCTGGGCGACCTTGCTCACCGCGTACGGCGAGAGCGGCCGCAGCGGGTTCGTCTCCTTCATCGGGACTTCGTCCGGATGCACCAGGCCGTACTCCTCGCTCGACCCGGCGACGTGCACGCGGATCTGCTTCCCGTGCCGGCGGATCGATTCGAGGATGTTGATCTGGGACTGGACGTTGATGTGGAACGTCGAGGCGGGCTCGTCGAAGCTCTCCTGGACGAACGATTGCGCGGCGAGGTGGAAGATGCGCTCCGGCTGGACGGCGGAGATGAGGTGCTCGACCGCGCCCGCGTCGGTGAGCTCGCAGTACAGGAGCGTCACCCGGCCCTTTTTCTTCTCGTCGCGCAGGGCCTGCCCGTCGCTGTAGCGTCCTTCGACGATGTCCACTTTCTGGGCTCGGCGAAGCGGCTCGAGGTTCTCCATGCGGGAGCGCCACCGGAACGTGCCGTATACGGCGACGTCGGGATGCTCGGCGAGGAGATACTCGGCAAGATGACTTCCGGCCATGCCGGTGATGCCGGTAATGAGGACGCGCACTGCGCCCGAAGGATAGCAAGGAGCATGCCGAGGGTCGGTCGGCTGCCTGGTCGGGAATCACGCGACAGATGAGCATCCTCGAGGTCCGGCGCCATGCCGAACGTGGCCTCAGCACGCCGCTCAGCCCCCGCGGCGACGCGGCCGCGAGGGCGCTCCACGGCACGGCGTACGCGCTCGTCGTGTCGAGTCCGCTCGAGCGCGCGATGCGGACCGCGGAGCTCGTCGGCGGGCGACTCGATGCCGTCGAGCCCGGATTGCTTCCCGACATCGGGGGCGCGCAGGTCTTCGGATCGATGGCGACGCTGGCCGAGTGGCGCGCGCTCCTGCGCACCGAGCCGCGGGCGCGAGCGTTCGCGAACGAGCAGCTCGCGACATGGGCCCGGATCGCCGCCCGCGTGCGGCCGAAGGACCGGGTGCTCGCGATCTCGCACGGCGGCATCATCGAGCTGCCGATCGTCGCGCTCGCCGAGGAGCTCGGGATCGCCGTGGACGGCGCGTCGTTCGCCAATCTCGAAGGCGCGGTCATCACCTACGACCCCAAGAAGCGCACGACGCTCGAGGTGCTGCGGGTTTAGGGCCGCGCGACCTCGCAGCTTCGCAGCAGCACGCCGGCGTCGTCACGCAGCGCGTCCGTCGCGCGCACACGCACCTGGATCGAGTCGCCGGCGGTCACCGCCGGCGCGCCGAAGGCCTCGCAGATGACCACCGCGGTGCCCGAGGTCGCGAGCGCGATGCGGGTGTTGTTGCTCCCGGAGGCCGTCACATCACCCACCCGGCCGCTGATCACGAGGGTCGCCTGCCCGTACGCCGAGAAGAAGCGGTCGTCGGCCATCGCGCGAGCCGCCTCATCAGCGGTGATGCGCACGATGGTCGAGGTCGGGCTGGCCGGCGGCGCGGACGCCGCCGGTGCCGCGCACGCCGCGATCGCCACCGCCGCCGCCGCCGAGACGACCTGCCGCAACATCGCGCTCAATCTAGGGTGGACCGGTGCGCCCGCTCACCGTCGGCCTGGTCCTCACCATCACCCTCAGCGCGTTCTCCGCGCTCGCGGTCGAGACGATTCTCCCGATCATCTCCGACGAGCTCGGCGGCGTTTCGCTGTACGGCTGGGTGTTCAGCGCTTTCTTCCTCGGCAGTCTCGTCGCGGTCATCGTCGCCGGCGGCATGGCCGACGAACGCGGCACGCTCGTTCCGTACGCGGTCGGACTCGGCCTCTTCGCGCTGGGGCTCGCGATCGCGGGTGCGGCGCCGTCGATGGGCGTCCTGGTCGGGGCACGCCTGATCCAGGGTTTCGGCTCGGGCGCGGTGATATCCGCGACGTACGCGAGCATCGCGCGCGGGTACACCGAGACCGAGCACCCGCGCATGTTCGCGATCCTCTCGACCGCGTGGGTGTTACCCGCGATCCTCGGGCCGGCCGCGGCCGCGTTCATCGCGACGTCCACCAGCTGGCGGATCGTCTTCGCCGGACTCCTGCCGTTCGCGGTCGTCGCCGCCGTGCTGACGTTGCCGGCGCTGCGCGAGCTCGGCGCGCCCCCGACTCCGGGCCGGCGGACGAGCCGTCGCGATGCCGTGCTCGTCGCGGTCGGCTTCGGGCTCATCCTCGCGGG
The DNA here is from genome assembly GCA_034666765.1 of Chloroflexota bacterium. Lineage (GTDB taxonomy): Bacteria > Chloroflexota > Limnocylindria > P2-11E > P2-11E > UBA4735. The sequence goes on along the minus strand of JAXDLF010000012.1, from coordinate 859 downwards.
CCTGACCAGCACCGCCGTCATGCTGGCGGTCGCGTTGATCGCCGCAGGGGCAGCCGTCGGCGTGCCGGCCTTGTGGCGCGTGACGCCGGCGGGCACGCTCACCGGCCGCACCGGCCTCGGCGCGGCCGTGCTGGTGCGCGGACTCATCACGTTCGCGTTCTTCGGGACCGAGGCGTTCCTGCCGTTGATGCTGCGTGAGGCACGCGGCCTGAGCCCGACGATCGCCGGGGTCGTCCTGTCGACCGGCGCGCTCACCTGGACCGGTGGCTCGTGGGTCCACGAGCGCCTCGCCCCGCGGCTGACGAGCCGCGCGATCATCGCGACCGCGTTCGCGCTCGTCGCGACAGGCGCGGGCGGCGTCCTCGCGGTGCTGCTCTTCCCCCTCCCCGTGGAGATCGCGTACGTCGGGTGGGCGGTGAGCGGCGCCGGCATCGGGTTCGGCTATTCCGCGATCTCGGTCCTCGTCCTGCGGCTCGCGCCCGCGGATGTTCGCGATCCTCTCGACGGCGTGGGTGCTGCCCGCGATCCTCGGACCGGCCGCGGCCGCGTTCATCGCGACGTCCACCAGCTGGCGGCTCGTCTTCGCCGGACTCCTGCCGTTCGCGGTCGTCGCCGCGCTGCTGACCGTGCCGGCGCTCCGCGAGCTCGGCAGGCCGGCGACTCGCGGCCGGCGGACGAGCCGTCGCGACGCCGTGCTCGTCGCGGTCGGCTTCGGGCTCATCCTCGCGGGCCTGACCAGCACCGCCGTCGCGCCGGCCATCGGGTTGATCGCCGCGGGGGCAGCCGCCGGCGTGCCCGCCCTCCGGCGCGTGACGCCATCCGGCACGCTCACGGGCCGGACCGGCCTCGGCGCGGCCGT
>JAXDLF010000011.1:0-10164 GCA_034666765.1 Chloroflexota bacterium | reverse complement strand
GCGGTGAGCGCGATCTTCTGGCTCGGGTTGTCGGCCAGGTACTTGACGGCCTTGTCGATCGCCGTCACGAATGCCTTGGCCGTCGCCTGGTTCTTGGAGACCCAATCGCTCGTCGAGATCCACCCGGCGAGGTTCAGGCCCGGCTGGCTCTCGACGTAGGGATAGCCGATGGTCTTCACGCTGCCGGCCTTGATGAGGATCGCGTTGAACGGCTCGGTGCTCACAGCCGCGTCGACCTGCTTGGTCGCGAGCGCGTCACCCATGTTCGGGAACGGAACCTCGACGTACTTCACGGAGTTCGGGTCGACGCCGTGGACCCGCAGCCAGCTTCGCGCGTACAGCCACGGGAGCGCGTTCAGCACGGAGACCGCGATGGTCTTGCCGACGAGATCCTTCGGCGAGGTGATGTTGTCGCTGGCCCGGACGGTCACCGAGGTCGAGTTCGGCGCCTTCAGCTGGACGTTGTTCATGTTCGCGAACGCGACGACGTCGATCGACTGCGCCCGGGCGGCGAGCAGGGAGATGTAGTTGCTGTACGAGAAGTCGAGGCTGCCTCCCACGACCGCCGAGACGAGCGCGGCCCCCTGGGTGGCCGCCGTCGTTTCGACGGTCAGGCCGTTGTCCGCGAAGTAGCCCAGCTTCTGGGCCGCGTAGAGGGGCACCATGTTCGAGATCGGGATGACCCCCACCTTGATGGTCTTCAACGGCGGCTTGGCCGTCGGCGTGGGGGACGCCGCGGTCACGGGCGCCGTCGCGGTCGGGCTCGCGGCCGGCGACCCGACGGGCGCCGCGCACGCGCCGAAGATCAGCACGCCTGCCAGAAGGATCGACATCTTCCTCATGCCATAACTCCCACCGCGATTTGCCGTAGCTCCAACTGCTTCGCCGGATCAGCGCGCGACGGTATTCCTCCGCGGAGCCTTCGAGTCCCGAAGGCGCGGGATCACCTCCTTGGCGAAGAGCCGCAGCGATGCTTCGGCCTCGGGATACGGAATGCCGCCGAAGTAGAAGGTTCCGTGGACCTGGGTGAGCCCGAGCAGCTTCTGGGCGTTCTCGATGATCCGGACGCAGTCGTCGGGCGAACCGGCGCAGATCCGGCCCTTCTCCGCGAGCGTGTCCCAGGGGAACGAGTCGAGCGGAACCAGCGGCGTGTTGCCCTCCGCGCGCGCCTCGTTCAGGAGCTCCGTGTATCTCCGGGCGGCCGCCTGTCCGACCGAGCGCCCCTGCGCGGAGTCCGGATGGCAGTACACCTGGAACTGGATCGAGCATTCGAGCGTGGACAGGTCATGGCCCGCCTCTTCGGCGCCGGCCCAGTACTCGTCGACGAGCTTGGCGACGTTCTCGATGGAGCTCACGTACGCCGTCGTCATGAGGTTGTAGCCCTGCCGTCCGTAGTACCGGAAGCTCTCCGGGGCTCGCGTGCCGGCACCCCACAGCGGCGGGTGCGGCTGCTGGAGCGGGCGCGGCCAGACCGCGATCCCCTCGTAGTCGTAGAACTTGCCGTGATACGTGAGGGTCGGCTCGGTCCAGGACTTCGTGATGACGCTGAGCGCCTCGAGCATCTGCTCCTGGCCGGCGTCCCACGGCACGCCGAGGACCTCGAAATCGCGCTTGATGAACCCTCGTCCGAAGCCGAACTCGAGGCGCCCGCCCGAGATCTGATCGAGCATCGCGTACTGCTCCGCCAGCTCGATCGGCGGATGCAGCGGCAGCAGCGAGACCGACGTCCCGAGGCGAACGCGCTCCGTCTGGCGCGCGATGGCGGCGAGGAACACCGGCGGAGACGGGATCATCCCGCCGAACGCGTGGTAGTGGTGCTCGTTCACCCAGCAGCTGTCGAAGCCGAGGTCCTCGCTCTCGGTGAAGAGCGTGATCAGGCGCTCGTAGAAATCGTGAACCGTGCCGTCGACGTCTGGGAAATATGTTGGTAGCGAAAAGATCCCGAACTTCATCCCGACCCATCCCCTTCTCGATCGCGCAAGCCCGCGGTTCACGTCCCGCGGGCCCGCGCAAAAGTAACCAGACCGCGATAAATTGTCTACACGAGCGGTACTATCGCCAACGAGATTTCCACTCGCCACCACCCGACGTCGGGACGTGTCTGGCTGACTCGCGTAGAAGATCCACGAGGGAGCGGAATGGACACGGTCCGGTCGGTGCTCAATATCTCCCCGCGCCCCGGCATCGCGACGACGCGGGAGCGGCTGGTCGTGCCGTCGTTGGCGCTGCTGCTCTTCATCGTCGTGGCGAACAACACCAGCGCGATCGTCGCCCAGCCCGCGATCGCCGCCGAGTTCACGGCGGGGCCCGCGGACGTCGGCTGGGTGATCTTCGGGTACACCGCCGCCTTCGCCGTCGCGACCGCGCTCTATGGCGGCCTGGCCGCGCGGATCCCGATCCACCGGCTGATCGGCGTCGGCGCGGGTCTCCTGTCGCTCGGAAGCCTGGCCGCGGCCTTCGCCCCATCGCTCGGCGGACTCATCGCGGCCCGGCTGCTCCAGGGACTGGGAGCGGGGGCGCTTCCGACCCTCGCGTCCGCGCTGATCGCGCGCCGCTTCGAGGGCGCCGCCCGGGCCAAGAGCCTCGGGATCATCGTCGCCGCCGTCGCCGCCGGTCAGGCGATCGGCCCGCTCGCCGGGGGCGTCCTTCTGGAGGTCGCGGGCTGGCGCGCGGCCGTCGCGCCGGGACTCGTGGCCGCGCTCGTGGGGGTCGCGGCCGTCGCCCTGGCGGCGGAGCCGCGCGGCGTCGCGCGCCCCGTGGGAGGAGCGGAGCGCTTCGATCGTCTCGGGGCCGTGATCGCCGCCGCGGCGGCGTTCAGTGCGGTCTACGCGATCAACCGGCTGCCACTCCTCGGCATCTCCGCGTCGACCCTGCTGGCCGGATTCGCGGCCATCCTCCTCTGCGTCGTGGTCGCGCGCCGACGGCCCGCCGCCGGCCGGCCGTTCCTCCGCTGGGACGTGATCGTGTCCCGCCGCTACGCGCGGCTGGCGCTCCTCGCCGCGAGCGGGGTGAGCGCGTTTCTCGGCCTGCTGGTGATCTTTCCGCTCGCGATGGCGAGCGGCCACGGACTGGAGGGCATCCGCGCCGGCGTCATGCTGGTCCCGATGGCCCTCGCCGCCGCGGTGCTGTCGGTGAACATCGCGCGCGTTCAGGCCCGTCTCGGGCGGCAGCGCACGACCGTGATCTCCCTGACGAGCCTCGCCGCCGCCGCGCTGCTCTTCGCGATCCTCGGCGTCGACGGCCCGCTCGGCCTGCAGCTTCTTCCGCTGGCGCTCGTCGGCGCCGGCTACGGGATGCTGACCAGCCCGCTGGTGAACGAGCTGTCGGCCATGCGTGATGACCCGCGGGAGCAGCCCCAGGTCATCGGCACCTTCTACATCGTCTCGTTCCTCGGCGGCGCCGCCGGCGGCGCGCTCGCGACCGCGGTGATCCAGCGGGGCCTCGAGGCCGGCCCGCTGGCCAGCCCCGGCCTTCCGGGCTACTCGACCGCGGCGTTCCTGCTCGGGCTCGCGCCCGCCGCGTGCGCCGCCTGGCTCTGGATCGGCACGCGACCGCGCCTGCGGAGGGCCATCCGATGAGCGGCACGCGCGTCCCCGCGGTGAACCCGGCGACGTCCGAGCGGCTGGGTGAGTTCGAGGCGACCGACGCGCGCGCCCTCGACGAGGCGGTCGACCGTGCCGCGCACGCTGCCGCGCCGTGGGCCGGGCTCGGGCCTCGCGGCCGCCGCGCCGCGCTGCGGCGGCTGGCCGACGCGATCGACCGGCGCGCCGGCGAGATCGCGCTCCTCGACGCCCGGGACTCGGGCAACGCGCTGCACTCGATGCAGGCCGACGTCGCCAAGGCGGTCGAGTACCTCCACTACTTCGCCGAGATCGCCGGCGAGGCCGGCGGACGGCTCGTGCCGCTGGCCGATGGCCGGAACGCGGTCGTGTCCCGCGAGCCGTTCGGGGTCGTCGGCGTGATCACCGCGTACAACCACCCGTTCTACTTCTCGATCAGCAAATCCGCCGCCGCGCTCGCGGCAGGGAACGTCGTGGTGATCAAGCCACCGGAGCAGGCGACGCTCAGCTCGCTGCTGCTGCGCGAGCTCGCCGCCGACACGCTGCCCGCCGGCGTGCTCACGGTCGCGCCGGGTGAGGCGTCGACCGGCGAGCTCATCGTGGGCCACCCGGGGATCCCGCGGATCTCCTTCACCGGCGGGCAGAGCGCGGGACGGATGGTGCTCGCCGCCGCCGGACAGCGGCTGAAGATCGCGACCGTCGAGCTCGGCGGGAAGAACGCGTTCGTCGCGTGCGGGGACGTCGACGTCGCGGCCACGGCGGCCGCCGCCGCGCGCAGCCTGAACCTGCTGTCCGTCGCCGGGCAGTCGTGCAGCTCGACCTCGGTGCTGTTCGCGCACGAATCCGTCCACGACGAGCTCGTCGCCGCCGTCTGCCGCGAGTTCGAGCGCGTCCCCGTCGATCTGCCCGAGCGGCCGGGCGTGCACATGGGCTGCCTCATCTCGACCGAGCACCGCGCCTCGGTCCACGCGTACGTGGAGGGCGCGATCGGCGAGGGCGCCGACCTCGTGACGGGCGGCCACCCGGTCGACGCGTTTCCGAAGGGCGCGTTCTACCCGCCGACGCTGCTGTCGGGCGTTCGGTCCAGCTTCCGCATCGCGCGCGAAGAGGTGTTCGGGCCGGTCATGGCGATCATCAGCTGGTCGTCGGAGGACGAGCTCGTCGCGGCCGTCAACTCGACCGGGTACGGCATGACCGCGAACGTCTGGTCCGCCGACGAGCGCCGGGCCTGGGACATCGCCCGCCGGCTCACGGTCGGCTACGCCTGGATCAACGCGCCGACGATCGCGCTGCCGGTCGGGCTGCCGTTCGGCGGCGTTCGCAATTCGGGGACCGCGCGGGACCACTCGATCGAGGAGCTGCAGAGCTTCACCTACCTGAAGGTCATGGCGCCGCTGTGATCGATCGCCGCACCAGAGCCGCGAGGAGGGACCGGACCGCATGACCTTCAGCATCGGGATCGACATCGGCGGCACGTTCACCGACTGCGTCGTGCGCGCGGCGTCGGGCGAGGTGATCTTCGACAAGGCGTTCACCACCCCGGCGGACCTCGCGGAGGGCGTCGTCGACGCGGTCACGAACGCGGCCGCGCGGCGCGGCATGACCGCGGAGAGCCTGCTGTCGCAGACCGCCGCGTTCAAGATCGGCACGACCAGCCCGGTGAATCGCCTGATCAACCGGAAGGGCGCCCGCACCGGCCTGCTCATCACCGTGGGCCACGAGGACGCGCTGCTCATCGGGCGGGTCCGCCAGAAGACGGATGGTCTCGCCGAGGGCGAGCGCAGCGATATCCGCGCCTGGCGGAAGGCCGAGCCGATCATTCCCTCCGACCTGACCCGCGGCGTCATCGAGCGCGTCGACAGCTTCGGTGACGTCGTCGTCCCGCTGGACGAGGCGAGCACCCGCGCGAGCGCGCGCGAGCTCGTCGCGGCGGGATGCACGGCCTTCGCCGTGTGTCTCCTCTGGTCGTTCCTGCATCCGGCCCACGAGCAGCGGGTCAGGGCGATCTGCCTCGAGGAGGCCCCCGAGGCGTTCGTCACCATCTCCAGCGACATCGCGCCGCTGCTCGGCGAGTACGAGCGCTGCGCGACGACGGCCCTCAACAGCTACCTCGGGCCGGGCACCGCGGCCGACCTTCGGTCGCTCGATACGCGGCTCAAGGCGCTCGGGCTGAAGGCCGACGTGCTCCTGATGCAGTCCACGGGAGGCGTCGTCGATGCCGGATTCGCGCAGCGCCGGCCGGTCTACATGCTGTCCTCGGGGCCCGTGGGCGGCGTCGCCGCCTCGCGGACGATGTCCGAGCGGCTCGATCCGTCCATCCACACGCAGCGCAACCTCATCGCGACCGACATGGGCGGGACGAGCTTCGATGTCGGCGTCATCGCCGACGGCAAGCCGATCGAAACGCCGGTGTCGATCCACAACCGGTATCGCATCCTGGTCTCGGCCATCGAGGTCATCTCGATCGGGGCCGGCGGCGGGAGCATCGCGGCGATCGAGCCGGTCACCGGCGTCCTCCAGGTCGGGCCGAGCAGCGCCGGGTCGGTCCCCGGGCCGGTCTGCTACCGGCTCGGCGGCACCGAGCCCACCGTCACGGACGCGAATCTCGTGCTCGGGCGCCTCAGCCCGGACCGGTTCTTCGCCGGGCGGCACGCCCTGGACGTCGAGGCGGCGCGCGCCGCGATCGCCTCGAAGCTCGCCGCTCCCCTCGGCGTCACGGTGGAGCAGGCGGCCGAAGCGACCGTCCGGATCGTGGAGAGCCGCATGGCCGACCTCATCCGCAGGCTGACCGTCGAGCGCGGCTTCGATCCACGGTCCTTCTCCGTCGTCGCGTACGGCGGCGGCGGGCCGCTGCACGCGGGCGCCTACGCCGTCGATCTCGGCGTGCCGTTCGTCCTCGTGCCCGTGGCGGCCTCGACCTTCTCCGCGTGGGGCATCGCGCACTCGCCGATCGTCCACGACGCGGCCATCTCGGCACCCGCGATCCTCGGCGAGGAGGGCGGCCCGGTCCGGGCGACCTTCGCCCGGCTGGCCGAGGCGAAATCGGCGAAATCGGCGACATCTGGGAACGGCGGCGTCAGCGCGCTCTACGTCGACATGCGCTACCGCTACCAGATGCACGAGGTCCGCGTCCCTGTGCAGGCCTCGGAGCTCGGCGCGCCCGGCCTCAACCGGGTGCTCATGGACCGCTTCGAGCAGCTCTACGAGCAGCGATTCGGCGCGGGCACCGCTCTTCGCGCGGCCGGGGTCGAGGTCACGACATTCCGGCACATCACGACCGTCGGCTTCGAGTGGAACGAATCGGCGCCGTCGCTCGATGGACCGCCGGCCGGCTCCGCCACCCGTCGCCCGGTCTTCCTGGACGGCGCCTGGCAGAACCTGCCGGTGATCCGTCTCGAAAGCATTCCCGCGACGTGGGCCCAGGCGGGCCCGTGCATGGTCGAGGGCGACCTCATGACCATCTTCGTGCGAGACCGGCAGACCATCGTGCGGCTGCCGAGCGGCGACTTCGCGATCACGCTCGACGGTGGATCACCCTCCGGCCGTTCGGCTGCGGAGGACAACTAGCGTGCGCACCGATTCCGCCGACTTCGAGATCTTCCGGCACCGCATCAGCACCATCGCGGACGAGGGCTCGGCCGTCCTCGCGATGGTGTCGAGCTCTCCCGTGGCCTCCGAGGCGAACGACTGCAACGTGGCGATCATGGACGCGACGGGCGCCGCGGTCGCGATCGGGCCCGGCCTCAACTCGCACGGCACCGCCTGCATGATGACGGCGCGATACGTAGCCTCGAACTACGCGGACAATCCCGGCTTCGGGGCGGGCGACATGTTCATCGCCAACGATCCGTATCACTGCTCGCCGCACCAGACCTGCCTCGCGATGGTCACGCCGATCATGTGGGAGGGCGAGCTCGTCGCCTGGGTCGGCGCCGGGATCCACCTGTCCGACATGGGCGGACCGGTCCCCGGTCAGGTGAGCGTGGGCGCGCAGTCGATCTTCCAGGAGGCGCTGCCGTTCCTCCCGATCCGGATCGTCGAAGGCGGGAAGATGCGTCGCGATCTCGAGGTCGAGGTCGTTCGCCGCTCGCGGATCCCGAACCAGGTCTCGCTCGACCTCCGCGCGCTGATCGCGGCGTGCAACCGGCTCGGCAGCCGGCTCGAGGAGCTCCTGCGCGCGCGCGGCGCGGCGGTGCTCACGGCCGTGCTCGCGGACACCGCGGCCTACGCGCGGGCGCACCTCAACCAGCGGCTCGAGAGCGTGCCCGACGGCGTGTGGGAGTCGAGCGTGTGGCTCGACTACCCGGAGGCCGACCGGACGACGTTCTACGAGTGCCGGGTGCGCCTGACGAAGACCGCCGGCCGCCGGCTCCTCATCGACCTCTCGGAGTCGTCGCCGCAGGCACCCGCGGTGATCAACTGCGGCGAGCCGGGACTCATCGCGGGCGTCCTCGGCGCGGCCATGACGACCCTCGGCTACGGACTGCCGCTCTGCCCCGAGGCGATCCTGCAGGTCTGCGAGATCCGCTCGACGCCCGGCACGTTCGTGCACGCGACCTGGCCGGCCGGGTGCTCGAAGGCGACGACGGCCGCGTCCCACGCGGTGCGCGAAGCCGTGAACCTGGCACTCGGCAAGATGCTGCTGGCCAGCCCCGCGACCGAGACGCGGGCGATGGCCGGGTGTGGGGGGTTCCTCCCGGTCGTCGACATCGACGGCACGAACCAGCGCGGCGAGCGCTTCGCGGCCCCGCTGCTCGATGTCGCCCTGTCCGTCGGCTACGGCGGCATGATCGGCAAGGACGGCATCGACGCCGCGGGCTCCCTCGGAAGTCCGTTCGCGAGCATCGCCAACGTCGAGGCGTACGAGTACCGCTACCCGATCCTCTACCTGTGGCGCGCGCACCAGCCGGACAGCGGCGGGCTCGGCCGGTACCGCGGCGGCCGCGGCGTCCGCATGGCGATCGTCCCGCATCGCACCGACGCGCCGCTCGCGATGGTGGCGCATGGACTCGGCACGTCGCTCCCGAGCAGCCTCGGCCTCGGCGGCGGCCAGCCCGGCGCGACCACCGAATTCGTGGTCCGCCGTGACAGCGGCACGGCCGAGGTCCTCGCCGGCGGGCGGATCCCCCGGCGCGAGGAGGAGCTGGGCGGTGCGCCCGAGACGCTGCCCGGCCTCGCACGCACCGCGCTGCAGCGACGCGACGTCCTGCTGCTCCGCAACAACGGGGGCGGCGGGATCGGCGACCCGCTCGATCGCGAGCCGCAGGACGTGCTCCACGACCTGACGATCGGCGCCGTGTCCGCCGGCTCGGCGCGCGACGACTACGGCGTGGTCACGACGGCCGGGGGGATCGACCCGGCGGCCACGGATGCGCGCCGAACGAAGCTTCGGGCCGAGCGGGCCGCGCCCGGGAGCGTGGTGGGCGACGGCGCCGCGGCGTGCGCCGGCTGCGGATCGGCGAGCCTGCGCGAGCGGACGATGTCGCTCGGCGCGCTCGGCCAGCTGGTGGTCCCGCACGGCGCCGCGAGCTTCGAGGCGTCGATCCTGTTGTGCGCGTCATGCGGGCGCCAGCGCGACGTCCGCCTTCGCGAGAGCGCCTCCTCGGGACCGGCGGGCACGGCGCGCTGATGGCCGAGGCGTCGCGCGAGCTGCGGCTCGCCGCGATCGAGGGCGGGCCGAACTTCTGGGCCGTCCTGCGCTGGGCCGCCGAGGCCTTCGATCGCGCCGGCTTCCGGACCGTCGTCCTGCGCCGGGGCTCGGACGCGATCGAGCTCCTCGACCGGGTCGGCCGCGGGGACGCGGACGTGACCGTCACGATCGACTGCGCCGGCTGGATGGCCGCCGGCGGACGTGGCGCGTACCGCGGGAGGACGCTCCCGATCGCCGCGCTCGGCGTCGCGATCCATCCGCACCACTACTTCTTCGCGATGGTGCGCGCGGACCTCGGGATCACGAGCTTCCCCGAGCTCGCGGCGCGCCGGCCCGCGCTCTCGCTCTGCGTGCGGCCGGCCGGCTACGTCGCCGGCGCGATCGCTCGCGACGTGGCCCGGCGCCACGGGATCGATCTGGATACCGACATCGCGGCGTGGGGCGGCCGGCTGGAGATCGCGCCGCCCGACCCGGGCCGCCGCCTCGCGCTCGGCGAGATCGACGCGATCCTCCTCGAGAGCACGCCGCTCGGGTATCCGCTCTTCGCGACGTTCGCCCGTCCGATGACGGTGCTGCCGATCGACGGCGATGCCGCGCGCGAGGTGAGTGCCGAGTACGGTGTCCCGGTCGTCCAGATCCCCGCGCGCAGCCTCCCCGGACAGGAGTCCCCCGTCACGACCCTCGGGGCGACCAACTACGTCATCGCCGTCCATCGCGACATGCCCGATGACATGGCCCGCGATCTGGCGGCCGCGCTCAACGAGTCGAGCGCCCGCCACTACGCCTCGGAGGACATCTTCTACAGCCTCCGGCACGCCGGAGAGACCGTCAGCCCGCTGCATCCGGGCGCCGCCCGTTACTACCGCGACGCGACTCGCTGAGGAAGGACCGAGACCATGGCACGCACGCACACCATCACCCCGCATCAGTCGGGGCAGCCGCATCAGAGCTGGG
>JAXDLF010000010.1:0-2731 GCA_034666765.1 Chloroflexota bacterium | reverse complement strand
CCTCGAGGCCGGCGACCACCGCGTTCACGTCGAGAAGCTCGAGCTTCATGACCTCGCGCCGCGCGAAGATCAAGAGCTGGCGGGTGAGGTCGGCGGCGCGCTCCGCGGCCCTGCGGACCTCCTCGAGGTCCTCGCGTACCGGCGAGTCGCCCGGCAGCGCGTCCCGGACGAACTCGGTGTAGTTGAGGATGACCGCGAGCAGGTTGTTGAAGTCGTGGGCCACGCCGCCGGCCAGCTGGCCGAGGCTCTCCATGCGCTGCGACCGGTCGAGCCGTGCCGTCAGCTGGCGGGCCTGCTCGTCGCTCCGCTCCCGGTGGGCAAGCTCGTCGCGCGCCTTGCCGATGAGCGAGTTGAAGTTGCGCGCGAGCTGGCGGATCTCCGCCGGCCCAGCCTCGATGAGCGGTTCCGTCACCGAGGCGTTCATCCCGCGCGTGACATCGCGGTCCAGCCGTCGGATGGGGTCGGAGATCCCGCGGTACACCAGGATCGTGGCGAGGAAGATGACGAGCAGACCGCCCAGCGTGACGACGGCCTGCTGGGCGAAGACCTCGGCGGCGGTCCTCAGCACCGCGGCCCGTGGGGCGCTGGCGCGGAGGTGCCAGTCGGTGCCCGCGATGATCGCGTCGGCCTGGACCGCGTCGGCGGTGGCGACGGCTACGCCGCTGAGGACCGTGCCGTCGCCGGTGGAAAGGACGAATGCCAGCCGGCGGGTTCCGCCCAGGCGTTCGCCAAGCTGGCGCGCGACGTCGGTGAGGTCGATGAAGGCGGCGACGGCTCCGCGGCCGGGCACCGGGGCGGTGCTGACCGCCGATACATGGCCGGTGCGGGCATCGACGATCGGTCCGGCGAGCCGAGCCGTGCCGAGCGACGCCGGGACCCACGCCGCGTCCCGATAGGCAGCCTCCGCGGGTCCGGCAGAGGAGCAGCGAACGGAGCCGTCGGTGCGCACCAGGTCGAGGTGCGTGCTCGCGAACACGCCGACGGTGCCGAACGAGAGACTGCACTCGGCAACGGCGAACGCGGCGCCGACCCCGGGGTTCGCCGCGGTCTTCTCCACGAACGAGCGCAGCTCGGCCACGCTCTCCGCGAGGTCGGTGGCCCCGAGGCTCGCGGCGAAGCGCGCATCGCGCTCGGCGACGCTCACCGCCTCATCCTGGGTGCGGGTCAGCCCGAAGGCCGTCGTCAGCACCGTCGTCAGGAGGATGACCAGCAGCAGGGTTCCGATGTACGCGCGCAACGGCCAGGTCCTGCCGGTGCGTCTCACTGCGGCGTCGCCAGCGCATCACGCAGCGTGCGGAGCAGCTCCTTCCGGGTGAAGGGCTTCTGCACGAGCGCGCTGTCCGCGTAGATCGCGCCCTGATGACCGATGACCTCGTGCGAGTAGCCCGACATGTAGACCACCCGGAGGCCCGGCCGCAGCTCGCGCGCGCGCCGGGCGAGCTCGATCCCCGAAAGGCCGGGCATAACCACGTCGGTGAGCAGCACGTCGATCCGTCTCTGGCCGTCGGCGAGCATCGCGATGGCCTCGGCGGGCGCCGGCTGCGAGAGCGCGACGTATCCGTTGGTACCCAGGATGCGGATCGCCGCGAGCAGCACGGCGGGCTCGTCCTCGACGATGAGGACCGTCTCGCCATTGCCTTTGACCGGCGGCTCGAGGTCTTGGGTCGACCGCTCGATCGCAGGCTGATCGACGGCGGGAAGGTGGATGCTCACGAGCGTGCCGTGACCCGGCTCGGAGTAGATCCGGACGTTCCCGCCGGCCTGGGTCACGATGCCGTACACCGTCGCGAGCCCGAGGCCGGTGCCCTGGCCCGACGGCTTCGTGGTGAAGAACGGCTCGAACGCCCGCCCGACGACTTCCGGGCTCATGCCGCTGCCGGTATCCGAGACGGACAGGCGGACATAGCGCCCCGGCGTGACGCCGGGGTGCTCGTCCGCGTAGTCGGCGTCCAAGGTCACATCCGACGTCTCGACGACGAGCCGGCCGCCGGCGGGCATCGCGTCGCGCGCGTTGACGGCAAGATTGAGGAAGACCTGCTCGAGCTGGCCCGGGTCGGCGCGGACGGACGGCAGCAATGGCGCGAGCACGGTCACGAACTCGACGTTCTCCCCGATCGTGCGTCGGAGGACCTTCTCCACGCCACTGACGACGGCGTTCAGCTCGAGGAGCTCGGGTTTCACCACCTCGCGGCGGGCGAAGATGAGGAGCTGACGGGTGAGCTCGGCCGCGCGCGACGCGGCGCGCTGGATCTCGTCGACGTCCTGCCGCATCTGTCCCTCGGGCAGCTGCTCGGCCAGGAAGTCGGCATAGTTGAGGATCACCGCGAGGAGGTTGTTGAAGTCGTGGGCGATGCCGCCGGCGAGGTGGCCGACCGTCTCGAGCCGTTGCGCCTGCCGGAGGCGAGCCTCGTGGAGCTCTTCGGTGATGATCTGCCGCTCGCGCTCAGCCTCGATCCGCGCGGTCATGTCGCGGACCGCCGCGGAGACGAGCAGCCCCTCCGATGTCCGGATCGAGGAGAGGGCGATGTCAACCGGGAACTCGGTGCCGTCCTTCCGGACCGCCGCGAGGTTCAGTCCCTCGCCCATCGGTCGCGTCCGTGGATCGTGGACGTACGCCTCCCGATGACCGGGGTGCCGAAGCCGCACCCGTTCAGGGACGAGGCGTTCGAGCGTGCTGCCGATGAGCTCGCTGCGGTCGTAGCCGAACAACGACTCGGCCTGGCGGTTCACG
>JAXDLF010000009.1:0-6966 GCA_034666765.1 Chloroflexota bacterium | reverse complement strand
CCCCGCCCTTGAGCGAGAGGGTCTTGGTGATCGCCGCGGTGAGCGTCGTCTTGCCGTGGTCGATGTGCCCGATCGTGCCGACGTTCACGTGCGGCTTGGTGCGCTCGAATTTCTTCTTGGCCATGTCGTCCTCTCTTCGCCACCGAGGCTTGAGCCCACCTCGGGGATCGAACCCGAGACCTCGTCCTTACCAAGGACGTGCTCTACCAACTGAGCTAGGTGGGCGGTCTCGTTCATCCTGACATCAAAAAGAGGTTGCTTTCCGCAACCCCTCTGCGCGTCTGGACAGGAATGATTATCCGCCTAGGCGGCGCCACCCGTCAACGAACGCCCCGGAAACCTCCCTCGGAGTCACCCGAGGGCCACCCGGGGCGTTCATCGATCCATTACCCGCTTCTCATGGACTTTTCATGCTGCCGGGCGCTTCGGGGGCCATGCTTTCCCCATGTTCGACAACCGGCCCCCGGCCCCCTGGCGCGACGAACCCTCCCCCTGGCGCGACCCGGCGTTGGACGAGACCCGGCCGATCCAGCCGATCCAGCCGATCTTGGCCACGCCCCCACCGGTCCCGCCGAAAGCGAAGCGCCGGAACGACGGGCTGGCACTCCTTCTCGTTGGCGCCCTCATCGGCGGTCTCGTCGGAGTGGGCGGCGCCCGGGCCATCACCGGACAGCTCTTCCCGAGCGCCGTCGCGCCCGCGACGACCTCGACCTCCGCATCGGCGACCGACACCGCGGCGCAGGCCGCGATCAAGGATGTCCTCCAGAAAGCCAACCAAGCGCAGGCCGACGCGTTCGCCAAGAACGATCCGTCGCTGATGCGCGCGACCTCGACCGACAACCACTACGCCGAGATGACGCAGATCAACAGCGACCTCGCGACCGGCGGCGTCACCAAGATCGAGCTCCTCGATATCACGTTCGGCGCCATCAGCGTCAACGGGACGACCGCGACCGCGACGACGACCGAGACCTGGCGCAGCACGTACGCCGATGGCTCAACCGACCAGAGCACCGATCAGAACGACTACGTGCTGGTCCTCGCGGGTGGCGCATGGAAGATCGAGTCGAACACCCAACCCGGCAACACCGGCGTGACCGCGCCCACCCAGCCCCAGACGCCCCTGAACACGACCGTCCAGAGCACCTCGCGGAACTGGTCGGGATACGTCGCGACCGGCGGCACGTCGTACACGTCGGTGAGCGGCACGTGGGTCGTCCCCTCGCCGGACGCCAAGGTCGCGGGCATCGACGCGACCTGGGTCGGCATCGGCGGCGCAAACACGACGGACCTCATCCAGGCCGGGACCGAGGCGACGGTGAACGCCGACGGCACGGTCACCTACGACGCCTGGACCGAGACCCTGCCGCAAGCCACCCGAAGCATCTCGCTGGGTGTGAGCGCGGGTGACACCGTCAGCGTCACGATCAGCGAGCAGTCGACCGGCCTGTGGCTCATCGACATGAAGAACGTCACGACCGGGAAGACCTACACCACGACCATCCGCTACAACTCGTCGAAATCCTCGGCCGAATGGATCCAAGAGGCACCGAGCATCGGCCGCTCGATCGCGCCGCTGGACAACTTCGGCTCCGTGAAGTTCACCGCCGGCAGCGTGGTCGTCGATGGGAAGAAGCAGACGATCAGCGGCGCGGGCGCCAGGGCCGTGACCATGGCCGACGGCGCGAACGTGCCCCTCGCGATCCCCTCGGCGATCGGCGCCGACGGCCAGAGCTTCGCGGTGAACCGCACCAGCAACCCCGGCACGAACCTCGGGACCGGCGGCCGCAGCCCCGGCAGGCGGCGCGGCTAGCTAGCTGAACTCCGCCTAGTCGTTGCCTCCGTCGTCGTCGTGACCGTTGGCTCCGCGATCCCGACGACCGCCGTCACGGCCTGTCCCGGGAGCGAGCCGGGCACCGGCGTGGGCCGCGGTGAACACGCTCAGCTTCTGACCCGCGCCGCCGTGGAAGAGCGCGAGGTCGGCGACGTACACGGTCCGGCCGCGGAAGACGAGGCTCGCCGGCGAGCTGAAGGCGTTCGCGCCGGTGCCGCGGATCTCCGCGATGACCTGCCCCGCCGGATTCAGCACGGCGATCTCGTCCGATTGATTCGAGCAGACGTAGAGGTTGCCCTTCACGTCGAAGGCGATCCCGTCGGCACCGTCCAGCGCGCCACCGGGCACCCCTTGGGCGAAGAGCGCGATCGCTCCGAGCGCGCCGTTGTCGTAGCGGATCCGGTAGATCTGGTCCCGCGACGTCTCGGCCACGTAGAGGTACCGCTCGTCGCGGTCGAAGGCGAGGCCATTCGCGCCGAACCCGGGGATCTCGCCGGCCCGCGGCGCGAGCTCGAGCGGGTAGCTGTACGTCGTGGTCGCGCCGCCGGGCGCGATCTTCGTGATCGTGCCGGGGAACGAGTCGGATACCCAGAGGTTGCCGCGGTGATCCCGGGCGAACGCGTTTGGCGCCCCGAACCCGCTCGCGATCGGCGTGACGGCGTGCGTGCGGACGTCCACCCGGATGACGCGCCCGCCGCCGATGTCCCCGACATACAGGCCTTCATTGGGCACGAAGAGCATCCCGAGGAGCTTCGCGACGCCGCCCGGCGCCGCCGCCGGCACCGAGATGAGATCGACGATGGTGCCGTCGCGGTCGAGCACGCAGATGGTGGCCGGCCCGACGGTCGCGCTGTTCAACGATGAGGCGTAGATCCGGCCTCGCGTATCCGTGGCGATGCCTTCGGGCAGGCTGCATCTCGCGCTGAGGTCCGGACCGAAGTTGCGGACGACGCCGACCGGATTCTTCGCGTCCGCCGGCTGCGCGTACGCGAGGGACGCAAGCACGACGACGACCAGGACGATGCGGCGCATGGGTGCCCCTCCCCGGTAAAGTGCCGCGAGCCTACTCCCCGGAACCGCCGTCTAGGACGCGGGCTTGAACAGCATGAGATACAGGATGAAGAGCAGGCCCCCCACGCCCGTCACCGCCAGGATCCATGGACGGAAACGCGCCAGGAGTCGATCCATCTCGGCATCATCGGTGGTGTCGGCGATGCGATCGATCGTGCGGCCGCCGTAGAACTTCATCACCACGCCGATCGCGATGAAGGTCGCGAGCGCCGCCCAAATCCACGGGCTCCCCCACCAGGAGCCCAGGAACCCGAGGACGGCCCCGGACACCAACGTGAGCCCGAAGAAGAACCACCGCAGGAGGCTGGCGGCTTCCGTGACCTCGAGCAGCTCGCGTATCCGGGTGTGATCGCGCTCCTCTTTCAGATGGAACGCGATGGTGACCGGGTGGACGAGCAGCAGCCCCAGCACACTCGCGATGTGAATGAAGACGATCCATTGGTACATGCGGCGCAGTTCTACACCCCGGACCGCCGGGGGCGCCAGATGGCCGTCCCTACGCGGCGGCTGAGACGGTCCCCGCGCGGAGGGCTGGGGCGACGCGGCTGCCGAGGAGGTCGATCGCGCTCATCAGCTTCTCGTGCGGCAGGGTTGCGGCGTTCATCATGAAGGTGATGCGGGAGATGCCGCCGAGGGCCTCGCTGTGCCGGATGACCTTTGCGACGATCTCCTCGGGTGTGCCGATGAGGAGCGCGCCGTCGGGCGTCAGCTGCGCGTCGAACTGGGCCCGGGTGGGCGGTGCCCATCCGCGCTCCTTGCCGATCGAGCTGAACGCGCGAAGGTAGCCGGGGAAGAAGTCGTCGGCGGCCTCCTTCGCCGTGGGCGCGACGTAGCCGAGGGCGTGCACGCCGACCTTCAATCGATCGGGTCCGAAGCCGGCCCGGCGGCCCGCCTCGCGATAGAGATCGACGAGCGGCCGGAAGCGCCGCGTCTCGCCGCCGATGATCGCGACCATCAGCGGAAGGCCGAGGGCGCCGGCCCGGACGAACGAGCCGGGCGTGCCGCCGACGCCGAGCCAGATCGGGAGGGGGTCCTGCAGGGGCCGCGGATACACGCCCTGTCCGGTGAGCGCCGGCCGATGCTTGCCCGACCAATGCACGAACTCGTGGTCGCGGATCGCCAGCAGGAGCTCGAGGTGCTCCGCGAAGAGCGAGTCGTAGTCCTCCAGCTTGTGGCCGAACAGCGGGAACGCTTCGATGAAGGAGCCGCGACCGACGATCATCTCGGCGCGACCCTGCGACAGCAGATCGAGGGTCGCGAATTCCTGGAACACGCGCACCGGATCGGCCGCGCTGAGCACGGTCACGGCGCTCGTCAGGCGGATGCGCTTCGTTCGCGCCGCCGCCGCACCGAGGATGACCGCAGGGGCGGAGTCGAGGAATTCCTTCCGGTGGTGCTCGCCCACCCCGAAGACATCGAGACCCACCTGGTCGGCGTGCTCGATCTCTTCCAAGAGGTCGCGCAGCCGATCCGCGGGACTGGCAACCAGGCTGGTTTCGCCCATGGCCGCTGCGAAGCTGTCAACGCCGATCTGCATCTCGACCACTCAACACCGGCCTGGGCCGGATTGTTCCAGAGTCAACGACTTCGGCGTCAGTTCGCCGCCCGCAACTCGAATGAGAGCCGCCGGATCTTGTCGCGTTCGAACACGAAGACCCACGTCGTGTAGTTGGCGAAGACACCGGGAGCACGGGTGAGCGTCGAGATGCGCACCTCGTCGCCCCGCTGTTCCTCGCCGCGAGCGCTCTGCTCGAGCTTCGGTGCCAGATTGATCATCTGACGGACCCCATCCTTGCCCTTCAGGGTCGCGTTCGCTCCAGGGAGCAACACTTCGACCTCGTTCGAGCACAAGGCGGCCGCGGCATCATCGTTCCTGGCTTGCACCGCCTCGATGAACGACCGCGCGCTGGCAATCTGAGTGTCCACAGGACAACGATACGGACTACCGCGCCTGCTGGGGCACTCCGGACGTGATGTTGACCAGCCAGCTCACGCCGAATCGGTCGACGCACATGCCGAAGGTGTCACCCCACGTGGCCTTCTCGAGGGGCATCGTCACGGTGCCGCCTTTCGCGAGCTTGTCGAAGTACCCGCGAAGCTCCGGCTCGTTGTCGCCGCTCAGCGAGATGCTCGACGTGTTCCCCGGTGTGTATTCCATCCGGGCGGGCGTGTCCGACCCCATGAGCGTGATGCCGTTGTCCGCATCCAGCTGCGCGTGCATGATCTTGTCATCCTCGCTCGGGTCCTGTGACGCGTGGAACTCTTTGAAGGTATTCATCACGAGCTTGCCGCCGAACACCGTGCGGTAGAACTCCATCGCCTTGCGCGCCTCATCCCTGAAATTCAGGTACGGATTCAGCTTCGTTTGCACGCTTCATCTCCCCTATGCGTTCGTTCAGCGGTAGCGTTCGACCGTCCCCTGCAGCTCCCAGCGACCGTTGTCTCCGGCGCGCAGCATGAGCTTGCGATCCAGCGGACCCTTCGGATCCCGCGGGTCGGTCCAGGTCGACGCGACGCTCAGATTCCCCGAGGCCCGGTCGCCGTCCAACGGCCGCGGCCGGACCGTCACGACGAGACCGGCGGCGAAGGCGGCGCGCAGGTCATCAAGGTACTTCTCCCGGCTCACGGAGCTCCCGCCCGCGTTCTCGCCCGCGGTGAAGACGCAGGCCGAGAGGAATCCCCCGAGCGCCGCCGCATCCTTCGCGGCGAAGGCCGCCGCGACGCCGTCGGCGACCTGTTCGGGCGTGCGAGGCGGTGGCGCGGTCGGCAATGCGGCGCGGGCCGCCGCCTGCTCCGCCTCGGTGAGGAAGCGGAACGACGCGATGATGCGGACCATCGTCTGCAGGGTCGCGGCCTCGGGTGGAGCCTTCACGTCGGGCCTGACCACGTACATCCGGCCGGCGTTCGCCACGTAATACGTATCCACAGGCTCGAATGACGCGAGCGGTGTCCCCGCGAGGGTCTTCCGCGCGGCCGGCCGGCCCGCGTACGTCACATCCTCGATTCGCTGGCCCGCCGTCCCGCCGGATCGACTCTGGTCCTCGGCCCACTGCCGCGGGGTGAGGCCCTGCGGATTCGCCTCGGCGGTCGCCGCGAGCGTCGGGTACCGGGAGCCGATGTCCGTGCTCGCTTCGTCGCGGACGCTAACCGGCACGAACACCTCGCCGCCGGGTGTCGCGCTCTGCTGGGTCACGACGCCCATGCACGACGAGCGATGCCAGGGCGGGGGCAGCTCGAGCGAATACCCGAGCAGGGCACTGACGTAGCGATCGCCTGCGGGCGCCGACGCCGTCGGAGGCGGGCTCGCCGATGCGGACGGCGTGGGCGTGGCGGGTGTCGGAGTGGGCGACGCCGACGGCAGCGCGACATCGCGCGGTCCGGCGACGAAGACGGCGACGACAGCCATTACGACAGCCACCAGGATCGCCGCGAGCACGGCAACGATGGCGACCGGACCGTAGCGACTCATAGCGGTGCTGCCACAAGTCGACCATACGCGTTGACCATGGTCCAGAGACAGCGCTTGGTCAGTTGCGCCGCAATCGAATCAACGGGATTTCGCCTTGCCGGAGCTGTTGAGAAGGACCGCTTGGCGAACGTCGACCTGCAAAGTCCGAGAACGTCACTGCTTTGGCTCGACGGTCAGTCCCCATGGAAGCACCGCTTCGTAGTCGACGCCCGCATGCTCGTAGCGCACTCGGACTGCGTCGAATCCGCCGAGGTCGGCAGCGCCGGTGCGCCTGACACCGACGGAGATCGAAGGATGCGTTGTGCAGGTGCGGTTGCGCTCCGACGGCACGACCACCCCGACGATCTCCTGTGTTGGGTATTCGTACGTCGTGCCATCCGGCTGCGGCGCGCTCGGCGGAAAGCCGTACGTCGCTCCCGCAGCCAGACACGTTCCGTCGGGCCGCTCGACCCCGTAGGTTGCCACGATCGCGAGAACGTCAATGCCGTGGACACCCACGAGGTCCACCGCACGAAGGACGGCGTCACGGTCACTGTGGTTGAACGGCAGTCCGACGCTCCAACTGAAGGTCTCGCCCGGGGCCAGCGGGGCA
>JAXDLF010000008.1:0-4742 GCA_034666765.1 Chloroflexota bacterium | reverse complement strand
GCCAGTGCTTCCCGCGCGTTCGGCCGTTCGCGCTCCTCCTCGCGATCGCGGTCGGGCTCTCGCGCGTCTTCGTCGGCGTGCACTACCCGCTGGACGCCCTCGCCGGCGCGATCGTCGGGACCGTCTTCGGGCTCGCGGCGCCGCCGATCGTCGCGTGGGTGCTGCGCCTCTACCCGTGGCGCGCGTTCATCGTGCCGCACACCCACTGGGACCGTGAGTGGTACGAGCGCTTCGAGTCCTTCCGCGCGCGCCTGGTGCCGATGGTCGGCTCGCTCCTCGATCTCCTCGAGCGCGAGCCTCGATTCACCTCATTCACGTTCGACGGGCAGACGATCCCGCTCGAGGACCATCTGGCCGTGCGGCCGGCCGATCGGCCACGCATCGAGGCGCTGGTCCGCGCGGATCGACTGCTCATCGGACCCTGGTACGTGCTCGCGGATCTCCTGCTCGTGTCGGGCGAGTCGATCGTCCGCAATCTCCAGGAGGGCTTGCGGGTCGCGGGCTCGTTCGGGCGCGCGTCGCGCGTGGCGTACGTCGCCGATCCGTTCGGCCATCCCGCGCAGCTGCCGCAGGTCCTGCGCGGCTTCGGCTACGACTCGTACGTGTTCGCGCGCGGGGTGGGCGACGAAGGGGAAGAGCTTGGGAGCGAGTTCCGCTGGGAGGCGCCCTCGGGCGATCGGGTCCTCGCCTCGCACCAGGTCGCGCACTACGACAACGCCCTGCCCCTCGTGGCCGAGCCGCCCGAGTGGAAGCCGGTCGCGGACGTGGCTCGCCGGGTGCGGAAGACGCTGCCGCGGATCATCGACCGCACGGCGCCGTACGCCGCCGGCGACGCGCTCCTGTTCATGGTCGGGACGGACCACACCCCCGCGTTCGAGAGCCTGCCCGACGCCGTCGATGCGATCCGGCAGGTCGCGCCGCGGACGACGGCGCGCATCTCGACGCTCGAGGAGTTCGTCGCCGCGCTGCCGGTGCCCCGCGGCGTGTTCGGCGGCGAGATGGTCTCCGGGAAGTACCGCCCGATCCTCCGCGGCGTGAACTCGACCCGTGCCTGGATCAAGCAGGAGAACGCCGCCTGCGAGCGGCTGCTCCTCGAGCGGTGCGAGCCGCTCGACGCGTTCGCCGGCGGCGGCGCCCGGACGACGCTGCGATCGCTCTGGCGGACCCTGCTCGAGAACCACCCGCACGACTCGATCTGCGGCTGCTCGATCGACGCGGTCCACGACCTCGACATGCGGCCGCGCTTCGCCCGCGTGCGCGCGGACGGCGAGCGGCTCGTGGCGGACCTCTCGGCGGAGCTCTCGGGTCCCGGCGCCGCGCCGATCGTGTGGAGCGCGCTGCCGTGG
This sequence comes from Chloroflexota bacterium, assembly GCA_034666765.1. Classification (GTDB taxonomy): domain Bacteria; phylum Chloroflexota; class Limnocylindria; order P2-11E; family P2-11E; genus UBA4735. The sequence goes on along the minus strand of JAXDLF010000008.1, from coordinate 3,396 downwards.
GCCCGCGACGCCGTGGTGCCCGTCGGCGGCCGTCCGACCGTCGTGCGCTCCGTGCCGCTCGGTGTCACCGCCGCGCGCCGCGGCCGCACCGACGGCGTCAGCGCACCCGAGCCGGGCGTCATCGCGAACGAGCGGCTGCGGGTCGAGGTGGACGACGACGGCAGCTTCACCGTCGTCGACCGCTCGACGAGCGCCAGGAGCGGTCGGATGAACGTCCTCATCGACGAGGGCGACCGTGGCGACGAGTACACGTACTCGTACGCGGGCCCGACGATCGGCTCGAAGGGCCTCACCGGATCGAAGGCCACCCGCGTCGATGGCGACCGCGCGATCGTCACGGTCGACCTGCTGCTGCGCCTGCCGGCTTCGCTGCGCGAGGACCGGTTGGCGCGCCGGCCGGAGCTGGTGGAGAACCGGGTGCGGTTCACCATCTCGATCGACGCGAACGCGACGCACGTGGACGTCGCGGCGGCCATCACGAACGCCTCGCGCGACCACCGGCTGAAGGTGGTGTGCGAGACGGGCCTCCGCGCGGCGACGCACACCGCCGGCGCGGGATTCGTGTGGCTGGAGCGGCCGAACCGGGTGCCGCGCAAGCGCGGCTGGGTCGAGCCGCCCACGCCCGAGCGGTGCTTCCATGAGCTCGTGGCCGTGGCGAGCCCGACCACGGGTCTCGCCGTCGGCGCGGACGGGCTGCGGGAGTACTCGGTGCAGCCGGACGGCGGCTCGATCGCGATCACGCTGTTCCGCGCGGTGGGGTTCCTGTCGCGTGGCGATCTGCCCGAGCGCCGGGGCCACGCCGGCCCGCAGCTCGAGACGCCGTCCGCGCAGTGCCTCGGCGAGATGACCTTCCGGTACTGCGTCGTGCCGCTCACCGAGAAGCTGCGCGTGCCGCAGGCCGCCCGCGCGGTCCGCGAGTTCCTCTCGCCCGCGTGGGTCGCCGCCGGATCGGGAGAGGAGCGATCGTTCTGCGGTCTCGACGGCGATCCGGCGGTCACGCTGTCCGCGGTGCGCTCGCGGTCGAAGGACGGCATCGTCGTGCGGCTGGTGAATCCGAGCGCCGGCGCCGCGCGGGCCACGCTCCGCTTCGCGCGACCGGTCCGCGCGTCGCGGCCCGTCGACCTGCGCGAAGGGGAGCCGGCCCTCGGCAACACCGGGCTCGACGTGGTGCGGACCGCCGGGCCGCTCGACGTGCGGGACGGCTCCGCGGCCGTGACCCTCGAGGCCTTCGAGATCGGGACCTGGGAGATCGACTTCGTCTGACCGGATGGCTACGGGGTAGCCGCCCGCGGTGACCGAACGGACCCCCGTTCGTAGCCGAACGGAGGACACGACACGGCCTTCGATGCCCGATACGGTCCAGCGATGCGCCGATCGCTCTCGCTCATCTTCGTCGTCGCGCTCGTCCTCCACGGAGCCGCCGCGTCGGCCGACCCCGGACCGTTCCGCCGCACCACGCCGCGAGCGTCGCTCGGCCAGGCCCGAGCGTCGCTCGGCCAGAATGGCGCGGAGGTCGGCGGGCTCGTCCTCGGCATCCCGAGCGGACGCGCGTGGGGGATCGAGAGCGGCCTCCGGCCGCTGGATGGCACGGGTCGCATCACCCTCGGGCTCGCGGTCGACGATCCGGATGTCGCGGAGGCGTTCGTGCGGATCGCGTACTACGCGCGCGGCGACGCGCGCTCGCGGCAGCTCGTGACGCGGGATTCGCCGTACGTCCACGTCGGTCAGGACCGCCGGATCACCGTGGAGCTCGATCCGCCCCCGGGCGCCGTCGCGTATCGCGTTCGCGTCCTCGGCCGGCTGGTCCCCGGCGCGCCCCTCTCACGCGCGGACGCGATCCGCGTGCGCGACGTCGGAGCGGGCGACCGAGGGGGTCCGCGCCCATCCCTCACGCGACTCGAAATCGACCTCCCGTGACATACTTTGGGCCGCTCAGACAGTCGGAGGGGATGAATGGCCACTGTCACGTTCGACCACGTGACGAAGAAGTTCGGCGACGCCGTCTTTGCCGTCAACGACTTGTCGATCCAGGTCAAGGATGAGGAGTTCCTCGTCCTCGTCGGACCTTCGGGCTGCGGGAAGACCACCGCCCTGCGGATGATCGCGGGCCTCGAGGAGCAGTCGAGCGGCGACATCTTCATCGGCGAGCGCCTGGTGAACGACGTCGCGCCCAAGGATCGCGACATCGCGATGGTGTTCCAGAACTACGCCCTCTACCCGCACATGAGCGTGTACGACAACGTGGCCTTCGGGCTGAAGCTCCGGGGCATGCCGAAGACCGAGATCGACCGGCGGGTCGGCGAGGTCGCCGAGATGCTCGGCCTCCAGAAGCTCCTGAAGCGCAAGCCGAAGGAGCTGTCGGGTGGCCAGCGGCAGCGCGTCGCGGTCGGTCGCGCGATCGCCCGCGAGCCCGCCGTCTTCCTCATGGACGAGCCGCTGTCGAACCTGGACGCCGCGCTGCGCATCGACACGCGCGCGCAGCTCCAGAAGCTGCATCAGCGGATCCGCCGCACGACCGTGTACGTGACCCACGATCAGGTCGAGGCGATGACCATGGGCGACCGCATCGCCGTGATGCGTGACGGCATCCTCCAGCAGATCGATACGCCGGAGAACCTGCACGCGCACCCGGCGAACATCTTCGTCGCCGGATTCATCGGCTCGCCGGCGATGAACTTCTTCCCCGCGAAGCTGACCGGGAGCGCCGGCGCGCCGGTCGCCGACGCCGGCTTCTTCCAGGCTCCACTCCCCACCGGGGGCAAGGGCGGCGCGATCGGCAGCGAGGTGGTCGTGGGGATCCGTCCCGAGGACATCGCCGCCGGCGACCTCGCCGGGCAGGACCGCCACATCCCCGTGGACGCGAAGGTGGACGTCGTCGAGTTCCTGGGGAACGAGTTCCAGCTCCATCTATCGGCGGCCGGGCAGACGTTCGTCGCGCGGGTCGACACCCGCCAGCACGTGCAGCCCGGAGACTCCATTCGCGTGGGCTTCGACCGTTCGAAGCTCCACGTCTTCGATAAGCAGACCGAGGAGGCGATCGCATGACATTGCGAGGCGAGATCGAGGCATTCCCGATCGAGACGGTGGTCCAGCTCATCCACTCGACGAGCAAGACCGGCCAGCTCGAGGTTCGCGGTACCGACGGCCTGGGGGGCACCCTCGGGTTCGATGGTGGGCGGCTCGTCGCGGCCATCTCCGGTGAGGACGCCGGCGAGCCCGCGCTCGGGGCGGTGTTCGCCGTGGCGGCCGGCTCGTTCGAGTTCGTCCCGTGGGGCGACGCGCCGGCGGCGAACCTCGCCGGGGACCTCGACCAGCTGCTCGACAAGGCCGTTGAGGAGCGCGATCGGTTTGTCGCGATCCGCAAGGTCATTCCCGACGACCGCTCGCGCTTCCGGC
>JAXDLF010000007.1:0-2608 GCA_034666765.1 Chloroflexota bacterium | reverse complement strand
AAGCTCCCCCGCGCCCGGCGCATGAGGTCGTCGCGCAGCCACGAGGCGTACTGGTCGAGCGCGTCGCCGGCCCGCTTCCCCGCCCCGGTCAGCGCGGCCTTCGCCCGCGAGCCCTCCGGGGCGAGCGATGGGAGGATCGCGCGGACGAACGTCGCGCCCGCGGTCGCGCTCTCGCCGGCGACGACGACGTACACCGGCGGCACGCGGTCGGGATCGAGGTTCGCGACCGCGTGGCGCAGGGCCGCGGGGGCCTGCTCCAGCCGCTCGGCGAGCGCGCCGAGCCGGGTCTCGACGTCGCCCTCCTCGCGGATGAGCGCGTAGTACGCGCCGCGCGTGATCGCGTCCGAATAGAGCGATGGCTGGCGGGCGTGGCGCTCGAACGGCCGGAGGGCCCGCTCGCCGCGGAGCTCGCCGAGCACGAGGGCCAGATCGGTACGGTCGTGGGCGGTCCACGTCCGCGGGTCGTGCGCCTCGAACGTCCGGAGCCACCGATCGGTGAAGGCGTCACGCGCGGCGAAGCCGTCCGCGCTCATGTCGGCGAGCCTCGCGTCGTGGTCGTGGAGGCCGGCGATGGTCGCCGCGGTCGGATCGAGTGCGTACCGATCGCGGACGAAGCGCTCGATCTGCTGCCGGAACGCGTCCTGCTCGCCTACCATCAACCGCAGTCTTTCAGGTCGATGGGGAGTCGTCAGTGGTCGTCGCGAAGTATCCCGACTGCGCGAGCTGCGAAGCGCCGTGCTGCACCAGGCAGTTCATGGAGGATCCGGATCGCTGGTTCAAGATCGCCGATATCCGGCCGATCTACACGGCCGCGGGGACGGACATCCACGTGGTCGGCTGGGCCCAGCAGCCCGACGGCCGCCAGCCGATGATCGCGTGCAACGCGTTCGACCTGAAGAAGCTCCAGTGCGGCATCTACGACACCCGGCCGGAGCACTGCCGGACGTACGACTGCCGCGATGACGACCCGGACGAATGGCAGGGCCGCCCGCACTGCGACGTCGAGCGGCACCGCAAGCTCGAACGGATGCGCGCCCGGGCATGACCCACACGCGGGCCTCCGTCATCAGGCGGATCGAGGCGGAATACAAGGCCCTCGACACGATCGTCAGGCGGCTCAGGCCAGCCGACTTCCGCAGGCCCGCGATGCGCGAGGAGGCGCCGATCCGGTTCACCGTGAAGGACGTGCTCGCGCACATCAACGCCTGGAAGTGGAACGACGAGCGCGTGGCCACGAGGAACACGGGGCCGCGGCGCCCGTACGACCCGCCGAAGACCGGGGCCCTCGCCGACACGAACGCCGCCATCTACCGCCGCTCGCACCGCACCGCCGCCGCGACGATCGTCGCCGAGCACCGGGCCGCGCACCGCGCGGTGATCAAGGCGTTGCGGGCCGCGCCGGCGGAGTACTTCAGCGGCCGGAAGCGCTCGGCGCAGTGGCCGTTCGACTCCGTCGGGCATGTCGCCGAGCACCGCCGCAAGCACCTCGAGCCGCTGCTCGCGGCTAGACCTCGAGCGCGCTAGCCAGCTCCTCCGGCGTGTTCACGTTGGTGAACGCGCGCAGCGTCGGATCCACCGCGCGCAGCTCGGGCTCGTCGATCGGCAGCACCGTGACCGCGTCGAAGAACGCGATGACCCGCAGCCGGTTCTCCGCGATGGCCCGGGCCATCTGCGGGACGCAGGCCTTCGTGTAGAGGGCATGGAGCGTCTCGTACTCACCCGCGATCCGCGGGACCACCACGTCGCCCTCCCCGGCGTGACCGAGGAGGATCCGCCACACCGCCGCGGAGAGGAACGGCATGTCGCAGGCGGCGACGAGCACGGTGTCGTGGGCCGCCGCACCGACACCCGTGGCGATCCCGCCGAGCGCGCCGCCCTCCGGCCACTTGTCGCGAACGACGCGCAGCCCGAGCGACTCGTACCTCGGGTCGTTCGCGACGACGATCACCTCGTCCGCGACCTCGGCGAGCACCTTCGCGACGCGCGTGATGAGCGGCTCGCCGTCGAGCTCGATCCAGGCCTTGTCCTGGCCCATCCGCCTGCTCTTGCCGCCGGCCATGATCGCGGCCGAGACGCTCAATCCCCGATCCGTCCGGCGATGAACGCGGCGATCTTGGGCGCGTCGCCGAGCCCGAAGTGCGGCACCGCGGGGCTCACTTCGAAATCGGCCACGGTGGCGATGAGGTTCCGGTCGTTGAGGCACAGCAGCTCCGTCGAGAGCGCCCGCCGGGCCACCTCGATCTTCGCGAGCGGCTCGGCCTTGAAGCCCTCGACGACCCATAGGTCGAGGTCGTCGCGGCCGTAGCGCGCGATCGCCGCGTCGAGCCCGAGCGCTTCCGCATCGTCGATCACCGCCGTCTGCCCGCCGCCGGTGACGATCGTCTGGAGGACGCCCGTGCGCCGCGCGCGATAGCTGTCCTTCGTGGGCTGGTCGATCTCGAAGCCGGCGTGGGCGTGCTTCACGTAGCCGACCCGGATGCCGCGGGCGACGAGCAACGGCAGGACCGCGACGAGGAGGGTCGTCTTGCCGCTGTTGTGGCGGCCGACGAACGCGACGCGCGGTGCCTTCACGCCGGCCGGGCTAGGCGGCGAGCGGTGTCCCGCAGCT
>JAXDLF010000006.1:0-7050 GCA_034666765.1 Chloroflexota bacterium | reverse complement strand
TCGCCGCCGCCGCCCAGCGGCTTCACGATGAGCTCGATCTCGCCGGCCTGGCGGTCGATGCGATTGAACGAGTACGGGCGCCGCAGGAGCGGATCGAATCGCGCGCCCGGCCGCACGTGCACGAACTGCCCGGCCCGGGCCTGCGCGGCGATCCCGGGCGCCGCGACGTTCAGGACGACGCCGAGGTCGCCGATCTCGCTCCGCGTAAGGACGCGACCCATCTCGAGGATCACGGCAGCGGCGTCCCCACGGCGAACGTGTAGCCGTCGGGATCCTCGACGACCACGTCGCGCCAGCCGTGCGGCCACTCGCGCGTCCCCGAGAGGACGGTCGCACCGTGCGCCCGCGCCCGACGCTCGGCCGCGTCCGGGTCGATCCCGAGAATCCGGATCTCCGCCCCGAGGCCGCGCTTGGACGTATCGGCGAGCCGCGGGGCCCACGGCTGATGGTCGTACGTGTGATCGGCGTGCAGCTGCACCTTCGCGCCGTCGAGCTGCAGGGCCGCGAAGTCCACGTCGGCGTAGTGCACCGTGAAGCCGAGCACGTCGCGGTAGAACGGCACGCTCTTCGCGACGTCGCGGACGATGAGGTTCATCGACAGGCCCGTGAGCGTCCGGCCATATTCGGTGGGGGTCATCCACGGCGTGCCGGTCCGCTTGGTCGTCACGCGACGACCGGCTCGACCGGCTCGGCGGGCGCGCTCCGGTACTCGGAGAGCGGCGCGACGCTGTAGCGCTGCGCGCTCGCCCGGAGCGCGGTCACCACGGCCAGCGCCGTGTCGAGCGAGGTGAGGCACGGGACGCGCGCCTCGACGGCCGCCCGCCGGATGAGGAACCCGTCGCGGTCGACGGTCTTCCCCATGGTCGGCGTGTTCACGACCGCGGCGCAGGTGCCCGATCGGATGAGCTGGAGGATCGTCGCGTCGCCGTCGCCGAGCTTCGGCACCTCGGTCACCTCGATGCCGAGCGAGCGGATGAGGGCCGCGGTGCCGCTCGTGGCGACGAGGTCGTAGCCGAGCCAGTGGAAGCCCTCGATGATCGAGACGACCTCGGCCTTGTCCTTGTCGGCGACGGTGATGAGCACCTTGCCGCTCGGCATCGGCGCGAGGCCCGCGGCGACGAGCGACTTCCACAGTGCCGGCGCGAACGTCCGATCGATGCCGATGACCTCGCCGGTGCTCTTCATCTCGGGACCGAGGTAGGTGTCCACGTCGAGCAGCTTGGCCATCGAGAAGACCGGCGCCTTCAGCGCGACCAGGTCGCCCGCCGGCCAGAGCCCGTCGGCACGCGCGTAGCCCTCGGCCGCGAGCGTGCTCCCGGCCCCGATGGCCACGGCGAGCTTCACGAGCGGGACGCCGGTGACCTTCGTGAGGAACGGCACGGTGCGGCTCGCCCGCGGGTTGACCTCGAGGACGTAGACGAGGGGTTTCCCGTCCTTCGTGCGGCCGGACGCGGCGGTGCCGGCCCCGGCCGAGCCCCATTCGAGGATGAACTGGATGTTGAGAAGGCCGCGGACCGGCAGGGACGAGGCGATCTTGCGGGTGAGCTCCACGATCACGTCGCGCTCGGCCGGGCTGAGGTTCGGCGCCGGATAGACCGCGAACGAGTCGCCGGAGTGCACGCCGGCGCGCTCGATGTGCTCCATGATCCCGGCGACGAGCGTCTCGTCGCCATCGCTGACGGCGTCGACCTCGACCTCGCGCCCGCGCAGGTACTTGTCCACGAGCACGCGGCCGAAGCTCGCCTCGAGGGCCGAGGCGAAGTAGCGCTCGAGGTCGTCGGGCCCGTAGGCGATCTCCATGCCGCGGCCGCCGAGCACGTACGACGGCCGCACGAGCACCGGGTAGCCGACGCCCTCCGCGATCGTGCGGGCCTCGGCCAGCGACTCGGCCGTTCCGCCCGGCGGCTGGGGGATCCCGAGGGCGGTGGCGAACTCGTGGAACCGGCGGCGGTCCTCGGCGAGCCCGATGGCGTCCGCGCTCGTGCCGCTGATGTGGCCGCCGATGTCGGCGATCCGGTCCGCGAGGTTCAGCGCGGTCTGGCCTCCGAACTGGGCGAGCACCGCGATGTCGCCGCCCTCATTGGCCAACACGCTCGCGACCGATTCCTCGTCGAGCGGCTCGAAGTACAGGCGTGCCGACGCGTCGAAGTCCGTGCTCACGGTCTCGGGGTTGCTGTTGATCATGATCGGGTGGATGCCGCGCTCGCGCAGCGCCATCGCGCTCTGCACGCAGCAGCAGTCGAACTCGATGCCCTGCCCGATGCGGATCGGTCCCGATCCGAGGATCACGGTCTTCGGCCCGTCCAGCGGGAGGGCCTCGTTCTCCTGCTCGTACGTCGAGTAGAAGTACGGCGTCACGGCCTCGAATTCGGCGGCGCACGTGTCGACCATCTTGTAGACCGGCACGATCCCCCACTGGAGGCGCAGGCGCCGCACGTCGGACGCCAGCACCCCGGTGAGGATCGCGATGTCGGTGTCCGCGAAGCCCATGCGCTTCGCGCGCCGGAGCAGCGTCGGGTTCGGGGTCTTCCCCTGCAGCTCGTCCTCGGCGAAGCGCACGATCGCGCGCAGCTTGCGGAGGAACCACCGATCGATGTGCGTCGCGTCGTGCACCGCGTCGATCGTCGCGCCGCGGCGGAGCGCCGCCAGGACGCGCCACATCCGATCGTCGGTCGGCTCGCCGGCGAGGTACCGATCGATGAACGCGGCCGGATCGGCGAGGTCGACCCAGGCCGGCGCCTCGGTGAGCAGGGTCTGGCCCTTCACCTCGAGCGAGCGCAGGGCCTTCTGGAACGCGGCCTCGAAGGTGCGATCGATGGCCATGACCTCGCCGGTGGCCTTCATCTGCGTGCCGAGCCGGCGATCCGCGGTCCGGAACTTGTCGAACGGCCAGCGCGGGATCTTCACCACGACGTAGTCGAGGGTCGGCTCGAACGCCGCGGTCGTCTTCTTCGTGACGGCGTTCGGGATCTCCCAGAGGCGCTTGCCGATGGCGATCTTCGCCGCGACGCGGGCGATCGGATACCCCGTCGCCTTCGACGCGAGGGCGGAGGAGCGAGACACCCGCGGGTTCACCTCGATCACGTAGTACGGCACGCGGGCCTCGGGATCGGCGGACGGCGAGCGATCCGGGTGCAGCGCGAACTGCACGTTGCAGCCGCCCTCGATGCCGAGCGCGCGGATGATCTTCAGCGCGGCGCTCCGGAGCTGCTGGTACTCCTTGTCGGAGATCGTCTGCGACGGCGCGACCACGATCGAGTCGCCGGTGTGCACGCCCATCGGATCGATGTTCTCCATGTTGCAGACCGTGATGCACGTGTCGGCGCCGTCGCGCATGACCTCCCACTCGAGCTCTTTCCACCCGACGAGGCTCCGCTCGACCAGGATCTGCCCGATCGGAGACGCGCTGATGCCGCGCTGCGCGCGCTCCCGGAGCTCGTCGGCGTCGTGCGCGAATCCGCCGCCGGTCCCGCCGAGGGTGTACGCGGGCCGGATGACGACGGGGAACCCGATCTGCCCGGCGAACGCGAGCGCCTCGTCGACGGTGTGCGCGGTGACCGACTCGGGCACCGGCTCGCCGATCTCGATGAGCAGCTGCTTGAACGCCTCGCGATCCTCGGCCGTCTTGATCGCCTCGAGCGGCGTGCCGAGGAGCTTCACGTCGTAGCGCTCGAGCACGCCTGCGTCGGCGAGCGCCACCGCGAGATTCAGCCCGGTCTGGCCACCGAGGGTCGGGAGCAGGCCGTCGGGCCGCTCCTTCGCGATGATCCGCTCCAGCACCTCGACGGTGAGCGGCTCGAGGTACGTCACGTCGGCCACGCCCGGGTCGGTCATGATCGTCGCCGGATTCGAGTTCACCAGGATGGTCTCGATGCCCTCCTCGCGGAGCGCCCGGCAGGCCTGCGTCCCGGCGTAGTCGAACTCGGCGGCCTGCCCGATGAGGATCGGGCCGGAGCCGATGATCAGGACCCTCACAGGTCCATCCACCCGCCGCCGACCGTGACCACGTTGCCCCCGACGTGGAGGCTGGTGGCGCGCGCGGCCGTGCCGCCGACGCGCACGTAGAGCAGCGACGGCCGGCCCATCTCGTATCCCTGCTCGACGACGATGCGCGCGCCGTCGGAGAGGCCGTGCCGGACGAGGTAGACGCCGAGGGGACCGCACGCCGAGCCCGTCGCCGGATCCTCCGCGACTCCCTGCCACGGCGCGTACATCCGTCCGTGCACCGTGGACTCGCGGGAGAGCGTCTCGGTCGCGAAGATGAACGCGGCATCGATCAGTCCCCGCGGCGCCGCCCGGCGCACGGCGTCCATCGAACGGACCGGCACGAACATGAACTCGTTGCCGCTCGAACCGATCTCGATGTCGAGCGTGGGGTGGAGGTCCGCCTCGTCGAGGCTCAGCATCGACGCGATCTCGGGCCTCGTGGCACGCGCGGGGATGAACGTCGGCAGCGGCTGCTCCATCTCGGTGAAGCCGGAGCGGACCGTGACGGCGAGCGTGCCGACCGTCTCCTCGAGCCGGAGGTCGCGGTCCTTGCCCGCCGCCAGGACGAAGCCCGTGCCGACGGTGGGATGGCCGGCGAAGGGAAGCTCGCGCGCCGGGGTGAAGATCCGCAGCCGATGATCGCCGCCCTGCTCGGCGGGGACGACGAACACCGTCTCCGGAAGGTTCAGCTCCTTCGCGATCGCCTGCATCGCCGACGGCTCGACGCCGCGGCCGTCGCGAAAGACCGCGAGCTGGTTGCCGCCGAACGTCCGATCCGTGAAGACGTCGACGAGCGCGTACTCGTGGCGGGTCACGAGCGGCGCGAGACCGCGTCGCGCACGTCGTCCATGAACCGATCGAAGACCGGCTCGTTGTCGCGCGGGCCCGGCGCGCCCTCGGGGTGGTACTGGTAGGTCCGGATCGGCAGGGTGCGGTGCGCGAGGCCCTCCACCGAGCCGTCGTTGAGGTTGCGCTTGCTCACGAAGAAGTCCGCGTGCAGCGGGAGCGAGGACTCGTCGACCTGGAACTCGTGGTTCTGGCTCGTGATCACGACCCGGCCGGTCACGGTGTCCTGCACCGGGTGGTTGCTGCCGTGATGGCCGAACGGGAGGCGCGAGGTCGTCGCCCCGAGGGCCCGCGCGAGCAGCTGGTGCCCGAGGCAGATGCCGAGGATCGGCACCGGGCGGGAGGTCCCGCGGCTCTGGGCCATGTCGAGCAGGATCCGCACGCTCGAGGCGACCTGCGGGATCGCGGCGGGATCGCCGGGTCCGTTCGTGATGACGATGCCGTCGGGCGACCACGAAAGCAGGTCGCGCATGTTCGAGTCGACCGGGTACACCCGGACGGCCGCGCCGCGCTGCACGAGGCTGCGGACCTGGTTCTCCTTCACCCCGGTGTCGAGGAGGGCGATCTTCGGTCCGGCCCCGACGGTGCGTTCGATCGAGATGCTCGCCTCCGCGACGAGCGGGCGCTGCGCGAGGGCCGTGGTCGCGCGAGCCTTGGCGACGGCCTCGTTCGCGATGTCCGCGTCGAGCGCGCGGTGCGGCGGCACCTGGATGAGCGCGCCGCGCAGCGTGCCGGCCGACCGCAGCCGCCGGGTGAGGGCCCGCGTGTCGACGCCCGCGATGCCGGGGACGCCGTTCGCGCGCAGGTACGAGTCGAGGTCGTCGGTGCCCTCGCGGCACGTCGCGTTGAGCTCGCGCACGACGAGCGCCTCGACCCACGGCTTGCGGGATTCGGCGGCGCGATCGAACACGCCGTAGTTGCCGATGAGCGGGTAGGTCATCACGACCAGCTGGCCGTTGTAGGAGGGATCGGACGCCACCTCTTGGTAGCCGGTCATCGCGGTGTTGAAGACGACCTCGCCCGACGCGCTCGACGCGTCGCCGAAGGCCTCTCCCCACCACACCGAGCCGTCCTCGAGTCCGAGCACCGCCGCCCTGCTCATCGGTGCATAACTATACAGCTCTGATGCATAAAGATGCAATTGGCGCTCGAGGAGCAGCGCCTCCCGTTCCGCGACGGCGCTCCGTCGCCGGGCCATCTATGCCGCCACCGGTGCCGCGAGCTCGTACCGCCGCTCGCCGCCGACGTACGCGCCGACGACGCGGCCGACGAGCGCGCGCCCGATGAGCGGCGAGTTCTGCCCGCGCGACAGCAGCTGCCGGGGGGTCCAGGCCGCGCGCGGATCGATGACCACCAGGTCGTCCGCGGGGACGTCGATCCCGAGCACGCGCGCCGGGCCGGCGGTGAGGGCCTCGACGACGCGATCCCAGGTCCCCCACCCGGCGGCGACACCCGCGAGGAGCAGCGGGACCGCGGTCTCGAAGACGGAGATGCCGAACGCGGCCTCCTGGTACTCGACATCCTTCCGCGTCGACGCGTGCGGCGCGTGATCGGTCGCGATCGCGTCGATCGTTCCGTCCATCAGCCCGGCCCAGCACGCCCGGACGTCCGCGGCGGTGCGGAGGGGCGGGTTCACCTTCGTCGCGGTGTCGTACGGCGCGGCGCGCGGACCGTCGTCCTCCCACGCGAACGCGCGCGAGCCGGCGACCCATTCGTCGGTGAGCGCGAGATGGTGCGGCGTCACCTCCGCGGAGATCGCGAGCCCGCCGGCCTTGGCGCGCCGCACGAGCTCCACCGCTCCCGCGGTCGAGACATGCGACAGGTGCAGGCGCCCGCCGGTGAGCTTCGCGAGGGCGAGGTCGCGCGCGATCGCGCTCTCCTCCGCCGCGGCCGGCACGCCCGGGAGGCCGAGGCGGGCGGACACGATCCCTTCGTGCATGACCCCGCCGGCCGAGAGCGCGAGGTCCTGCGAATGCTCGAAGATCGGCCGGCCGGACGCGCGCGCGTACTCGAGCGCGTTGCGGAACAGCTGGGCGTCGGCGACCGGCGATCCGTCGTCGGAGAACGCCACGGCGCCCGCGGCCGCCAGCTCGACGAGGTCCGCGAGCTCCTTCCCCTTGCGCCCGCGTGTGATGCACGCGATCGGCAGGACCCGCGCGGCATTCGCCGCCTTTCCGCGGGCCACGAGCTCAGCGACCAGGCCCGGCGAGTCGATCG
>JAXDLF010000005.1:0-19698 GCA_034666765.1 Chloroflexota bacterium | reverse complement strand
CTGGACTGCCGGGCCTGCGAGACCGCCTGCCCGTCCGGCGTCGAGTTCGGCAAGCTCATGGAGGGTGCGCGCTCCCAGGTGGAGCTCGCGCGGCCCCGCGGCCCGGCCGAGCGGCTGCTGCGGCGGGTGGTCTTCCGCCACCTGATCGCGCATCCCCGGCGGCTCGCGCTCTTCGCGAAGCTCGGATACGTGACCCGCCGGCTGGGTGGCCGCTGGATCCTCACCCGCGTCGGGCTGCGGCGCCTGGCCGGGCTCCTGGCGCTCGTTCCGGCCGAGGCACCGACGTCCGCCGAGCTCCCGGAGCGGTTCGCCGCGGCCGGAGCCGTGCGCGGCAGGGTCGCCCTGTTCACGGGCTGCGTCATGCGCTCGGCGTTCTCGGCCACGAACGCCGCGACGGCGCGCGTGCTCGCCCGCAACGGCATCGAGGTCCTCGTCCCCGCGGCGCAGACGTGCTGCGGGGCGCTGCACGCCCACGCCGGCGAGCGTGCCGGCGCGCGCGAGCTCGCCCGCAGGAACATCGCCGATCTCGAGCCGCTGGCCGTGGACGCGTTCGTCGTCAACGCCGCCGGCTGCGGCGCGAACCTGAAGGAGTACGGCTGGATGCTGAAGGACGATCCCGATTGGGCCGAGCGCGCGGAACGGTTCAGCGCGCGGGTCAAGGACGCGAGCGAGTACCTCGCCGGCGTGGGCCTGCGGGACGTCCCGGGATCGCTCCCCCTCCGCGTCGCGTACGACGATCCCTGCCACCTGCTCCACGGCCAGAAGATCAAGGACCAGCCCCGCGCGCTGCTCGCCGCCATCCCGGACCTGGTGCTCGTGCCGCTCGGCGAGGCCGACTGGTGCTGCGGCAGCGCGGGCACGTACAACGTGACCCAGCCCGAGCTCGCGACGCGGCTCGGTCACCGCAAGGCCGAGCACGTGAAACGCAGCGACGCCGAGATCGTGGTGACCGCGAACCCCGGCTGCCAGATGCAGATCGCCGCGGCCCTCCGGGACGCCGGGTCGTCGCTGCCGGTGGTCCATCTCATGGACCTTCTGGACCGCTCCTACTCCTCGCGGCCGTCCTAGCCGCGGCGGCGCGCCGGCGGGGACGCGATCAGTCGCGCCGCAGGTACCGCCCGTAGCCCGGGCGTCCGACGAGCGAGCCGTCTCGGGCGACCACCTCGCCACGGACCATCGTGAGCACCGGCCAGCCGCGGAGGGTGCGCCCCTCGTAGAGGCTGTAGTCGGCGGCGGATCGGAGGTCCGCCGCGTGCACCTCGCGCTCGAGCTCGAGGTCGACGACGACGAGGTCGGCATCGGTCCCCGGCTGCAGCGAGCCCTTCCGCGGGAAGAGGCCCCAGATACGCGCGGGGTTCTCGGCCACGACCGCGGCGATCCGCTCGATCGGGATGGACCGGCGGTTCACGCCCTCGCTCAGCATCACCGGCAGCAGCGTCGCCACGCCGGGCAGCCCCGGGATGCCGTCCCAGATCGACCGCTTGCGGGCGCGATCGATGGCGAGGTGATCGGAGCCGATGGTGTCGATCGTCCCGTCGGCGATCCCGCCCCAGAGCGCCTCCTGGTCGTCCGCGGAGCGCAGCGGGGTGTTCACCTTGGCCAGCGGGCCCTCGGGGCTGTCGAACGTGTGGGTCAGGTAGTGCGGGCAGGTCTCGATGAGGATCCCGTCGGACCCGAACTCGGCCCGCGCCCCGGCGGCCTGCCGCAGCGCCTCGCGGCAGCTGAGGTGCGGGATGTAGATGCGCGCCCCGGCCGCGGCCGCGAGGTACGTCGCGCGCCGGACGGCCTCGGCCTCGGCGACGGCGGGCCGGGACTCCGACCACGCGGCGAGGTCTTCGCGGCCCTGACCGGCGAGTCCGGCCTTGCGCCGGCCGATGATGTCCATGTTCTCGCAGTGGACGGCGCACACGGCCTGCGGCAGCTTCGCGAGCCGCCCGAACGCCTCGTACATGTATCCGTCGTCGGCGTTGGTGATGCCGATCTGCGCGCCCTCGGCGCCGCGGTAGGCCATGTACATCTTGAACGACGTGATGCCGTAGCGCTCGAAGTACTGCGGCAGCTCGTCGAGGTGCGCGTCGATCTGCAGCCCGAGGTGGAACCCGAAGTCGATGTACGCACGCTCTTCGGCGGCCGCGATGTGGCGCTCCACGAGGCCCACGTACGGCTCGGGCCGCCGGTAGAACGTGAACACGGAGGTGATCCCGCCGAGCGCCGCGGCCCGGGTCTCGGTGAGGAAGTCCTCGCTCGGGAGCTTCTGGTCCTGGCGCCCGTCGCCGTAGCCGAAGTGGGTGTGCCCGTCGATCGGACCCGGCAGGACGTGCTTGCCGGCCGCGTCGATGGTGTTCACCCGCGCGACGCCCCGCGCGCTCGCGGGGACGTCCACGATCCTGCCGCCGGCGATCACGATGTCGGCGCGCTCCGGCCGCCGGCCGGGGGTCACGACGAGTCCGTTCTCGATCACGGTGTCAGCCTGTGCCACGCTCAACCTCCACGCGGGGCATCGGCCGCCCCCGGCGCGCCTTCACCGTGCCCCGGGGCCATCAGGTGGGCGACGATCGTCCGGACGAGACCGGCGAACTCGGGCGTGTACTTCATCTCGGACGTGCGCGGCCGCGGGAGCGGGATCGGGAACACCTTCCGCACCATGCCCGGGCGCCCGGACATCGAGACGACCTGGTCGGCGAGGAAGACGGCCTCCTCGACGCTGTGCGTGACCAGCAGGGCCGCCTTCGGCTGGCGGTCCCAGATGCGGCCGAGCTCGATGTTCATCTCCTCGCGGGTGAGGGCGTCCAGCGCGCCGAACGGCTCGTCGAGCAGGAGGATCTCCGGATCGTTGAGCAGCGTCCGCGCGAGCGCGACCCGCTGCTGCATGCCGCCGGAGAGCTCGTCGGGGTAGCGGCCGACGAAGCCCTCGAGGCCGGCGAGCCGGAGGAGCTTGCGGGCGCGCTCCTCATGGCCGCGCGTGCTCTGGCCGAGGAGCTCGACCGGAAGCAGGACGTTGGCGAGCACTGTCCGCCAGGGAAGGAGGATCGGCGTCTGGAACATGATCCCGACGCGGGTCGACGGCCGGACCACGGTCTCGCCGCCGACCCGGACCTCGCCGCTGGACGGCATCGCCAGGCCGGCCGTGAGCCGGAGCAGCGTCGACTTCCCGCAGCCGCTGGGCCCGATGAGCGCGACGAATGTGCCGGGGTCCACCGAGAACGTGACGTTCCGGAGGGCCGCGACGTCTTCCTTCGCCTCGTAGACCTTCGAGACGTCCCGATACTCGATCAGCGCGAGTGGCCCTCCCTTCCGATGGCGCGCGGATGCCGCATGCGCTCGACGCCGGATCGCGCGGCCTACCGCTTCGGCGGGATCAGCCCCGGCAGGTAGTCGTTCGTGAACACGTCCGCGGACTTGGGCTTGCTCGTGAGCTTCTGGTATTCGGCCGTGACGTCGATGGTCTTGTCCATCGTCGCCGTCTCCACCCACCCGAGGCCGTTCTTCTCGACCGGCGCCGAGTAGATGAGCTGCCCGATGAGCACGTCGAGCTCCTGACGCGTCACGACGGGATCCAGCGTCGGCACGAGCTTGACCGCCGCCTTCACCGCGGCGTCGGGCTCCTTGATCGCGTCGATCCAGCCCTGCAGTGACGCCTTGACGAAGCGCTTCACCGCGTCCGGCTGGTCCGTGATCGTCTTCTTCCGGGTCAGGATGCCCCAGGAGTAGGCGTCCAGGCCGACGTCGGCGAACTTGAAGTAGCCGAGCGTCAGGTTCGCGTTCTTGGCGGCGGCCTGGAAGGCCGGGAACGAGTTGAGGCTGGCCGGGAACACCTCGATCTGGTTGCTGAGGAGCGAGGGCACCTTCGCCGCCGCGTCCATCGACACGAACCGGGCCTTGGTCGCGTCGAGGCCGAGCTTCGTGAGGTAGCCCGGGTACATCTGCGTGTCGAAGCCGCCGGCGAAGCCGCCGTACGCCTTCCCGGCGAGGTCCTTGGGCTCCTTGATCGTACGTCCCTGGACGTAGACGGCGATGAGCGGGTTGACCTGCGCGATCTGCGCGACCATGACGACGTCGATGGACGGGTCCTGGCTGCGCGCGGCGATGAGCGAGGTCACGTCGGCGAAGCCGAACTTCGCGCTGCCGCTCTGCACCCGCTTCACCGTGTCGGTCGAGCCCGCGCCGGGGAGGACCTTCACGTCGAAGCCCGCCTCGCCGTAGTAGCCCTTCTCCGCCGCGAGGAAGAACGGCGAGTTCGTGCCGCCCAGCAGGAACTGCTGCGGGAAGTCGACCGCCTCGCGCGCGATCGGCGTCTTCGCGGCGGCCGACGCGGTGCCCGACGCGGCCGGCGACGACCCCGAGCCGGCGCTCGGCGCCGGAGCGCACATCGTCGCGCCGAACAGGACCGTCAGGGTCAGGAGCACGGCGGGGATCGCCCTCTCGGAAGTGACTCGCAACATCTGGTCTTGTCCCTTTCTCATCTCACGCGCTGCGCGAAGGCCGCTGGTCGCTAGTGGACGCGACGGATCACGTTGGTGAACACGAAGATCGCCTCGAACGCGACGACCGCGAGGTACAGCACGATGCCGAGAACCGACAGGAGCACGAGGCTCGCGAAGAGCATCGGCGTGTCGATGCGGAAGTTCGCCGTGATGAGGAGATAGCCGAGGCCCTCGGACGCACCGACGAACTCGCCGATGACCGCGCCCACGATCGCGAGCGTGCTCGCGACCTTCAGCCCGGCGAACAGCGACGGGAGCGAGTACGGGAGCCGGATCTTGGTGAAGACCCGCCAGCGGTTCGCGCCGAGTGACCGCGAGAGCTCGAGCAGCTCGCGCGGCACCGTCGCCATGCCCGCGGCGTGGCTGATGACCACCGGGAAGAAGGCCAGCGCGGCCGCGAGCACGATCTTCGGCAGCAGGCCGTACCCGAGCCAGAGGAGCAGCAGCGGCGCGATCGCGACCTTCGGGATGACCTGCGATCCGATCATCAGCGGCATGAGGCTTCGAGACAGGAAGTCGGAGTGGACCACGACGGTCGCGAGGAAGATCCCGAACGCGGCACCGAGCGCGAAGCCGAGGACGCTCTCGATCGCCGTCGGCGCGGCCTCCGACAGGAAGACGTCACGTCGCTCGACGAGCGAGGCGACGACGACGCTCGGCGCGACGGCGAGGTACCGCGGCACCTCGAAGACCTTGATCGCCGCCTCCCAGAGCCCGATGAGCCCGACGAGGACGAGCGCGGGCGGCGTGTAGTCGCGGACGGCCCGCCGCAGGACGTGGCGCGCCGCCGAGGGGCGATCGTCCCGGTCGGAGGTCAGGCTGGCGACGGCCACGGTACCGGAGCGCCCGCGGCGCGAGGCGCCTCGGCGGCCACCTGCTCGAGGCCGCCGATGAGCGTGCGGCTGTCGACGACCATCCCGAAGTAGCGGTCGATCTTCCGCAGGGTGTCGTCGTGGAACGCGGCGTCGCTGCCGCCGACGCCATCGGACACGACGACGACGTCGAGATCGCGGTAGTAGGCGTCACGGACCGTCGACTCGACGCAGACGTACGTGACCACGCCGGTGACGATGAGCGTCCGCACCTGCAGGATCCGCAGCACCGCGTCCAGGGTCGTCGAATAGAAGCACGACATCCGGTGCTTGTGGACGATGTGGTCGCCCGGCCGGACCTCCGGCTGCAGCAGGTCGACGAGCTCGGCGTCGCGGGTATTGCGAACCGCCCAGGACTCGGCCACGGGAACCCGCTGCTTCTTCACGTGCGACGGGATCCGCCTGGCCGCGCCGGTGCGGTCCTCCGTGCCGAGGTGCTCCTGCAGGACCCAGATGACCGGGATCCCGAGGGGGCGCACGGCCCGGACGACGTCGCGCACGACCGGGACCGCCGCGGTCTGCGGCCCGACGTCGCGGCCGGCCTTGGCCTGGCCGCCATCGGCGTCGCAGAAGGCGCGCTGCATGTCGATGACGATCAGGGCCGTCTCCCCGGGGACGATGACGTCGAGAAGGGAGGGCCGCTCCCCCTCGCTCGGGGCGCTCAAATCGCGGCGAGGCCCTCGATCTCGAGACGGAGCTCAGGACGGTACAGCTGGTCGACGATGAGCAGCGTGTTGGGCGGGTAGTCGCCGCCGGCGAAGATCCGCGGGTAGTGCTCCTTGCGAAGCTGATGGAATTGCGCAAGGTCGCTGGCCTTCGTCATGAACGTCCGCAGCGAGATGATGTTCGACATCTTCGCTCCCGCGGCGATCATGACCTTCTCGAGATTGCCATAGACCTGATGGAACTGCGCTTCGAAATCGCCATCGCCGACGAGCGCGCCGTCCTCGGCGATGGAGATCTGGCCCGAGATCACGACGAGGCGCGAGAACGAGCGCGGGTCGACCGAGAACGCGTGGGTGTAGAGACCGGGCTCCGGGTGCAGCTGCTTGGGATGCAATGCGTTTTTTTCCACTCGCCGACAGTAGGGCTCCGCGCGACGCGCATGCAACACGCCGGCGCCCGCGATTTCACAGCGAGCAAGACTCGCCGGACATCGCACGAAGAGTTTTTCCTGGTGAAAGTACGGCGCCACGCCGATCTGCGAAACGCGTTTCGCAAACGAGGCGTACCTATACTTCGCGATATCCAACCGGGCGTCGCACGCGATGTATCGCCCCCGGCGGACCGCACGAACACGATGAGGAGACTCCTGCTGATGAGCCAGACACTGCGTCTGACCGGCGCGATCCCGGCGAACCTCCTGCCGTTCAACGACGACTACTCGATCGACGAGCCGGAGTACCGCAAGCACCTGCGCTGGCTCGCGGACGTGCCCGGTGTCGGGTCGATCGTGGTGAACGGGCACGCCGCCGAGGTCTCCGCGCTCTCGCGCGACGAGCGGAAACGGGCCCTGGCCATCGCCGTCGACGAGGTCGGCTCCCGGGTGAACGTGATCTCCGGCGTGATCTCCGAGTCGACGTTCGAGGCCGGCGATCTGGCCGCCGACGCGCGGGCCGAGGGCGCCGCGGGCGTCCTGGTCTTCCCGCCGGCCCTGTTCCTCTGGGGCGGCAACCTCCGGCCGGAGATGGCGATCGCCTACTACTCGCACATCGCCGACGCCGGCGGCCTCCCGATCGTGCTGTTCCAGTACCCGGTCCAGCAGGGCTGGGGCTACACGACCGAGCTCCTGCTGAAGCTGATCGAGATCGAGCCGGTCGTCGCGGTCAAGGAGTGGAGCCAGGACATCGTCGTCTTCGAGCGGAACCTGAAGGCGATCCGGTCGACCGGCCGCCCCGTCGCGGTGCTCAGCAGCTTCACCGCCTCCCTGTACGCGACGTTCGCCCTCGGCGCGGACGGCGCGATCTCCGGGCTCGGCAGCGTCGCCGCGGACCTCCAGGCCGAGCTCTTCGCCGCCGTCCAGGCCGGCGACCCGGCTCGCGCGCGGCAGCTCAGCGACCGCCACAACGCGCTCACCGAGGTCTTCTACGCGCCGCCGTTCCTCGACATGCACAACCGGATGAAGGAGGCGCTCGTGGCGCTCGGCCGGATCCGCTCGGCCACGGTGCGGCCGCCGCTGCAGGCGCTCTCGAAGCCGGAGCAGCAGGCGATCCGCGCCGCCCTGCTGAAGGCCGGCCTGCTCCCGGCCCGCCGGCCCGCCGGGGTGACCGCGTAAGCCGCGCGGGCCGACCGGGCGTCGGCCCGGTGAAATCGCTGCGGACGTACCTCTCGGATCTCCGCGACGATCCACGCGAGCTCGTGACGATCGACCAGCCGATCAGCACCGCGTTCGAGATCAGCGCCGTGGCCCAGAACCTGGCCGGCGCCGGCGCGTACCCGGTCGTGCTGTGCCGGTCACCGCGCGACGCGGAGGGCAGGCCGAGCGCGTTCCCGGTCGTCACGAATCTCCTCGCCAGCCGGGACCGCATCGCGCGGCTCCTCGGGGTGGCGCGCTCGGGCGGCGCCGGCTTCACCGAGCGCTTCGCCCAGCCGATCCCGCCCGCGGTCGTCGATCGGAAGGACGCGCCGGTGAAGGAGGTCGTGCTCGACGGCGCGTCGGCGACGCTCGACGCCTTCCCCGCCGTGCGGCACTACCCCGAGGACATCGGGGCGTACGTCACGGCTGGTGTCGTGACGACGGTCGATCCCGACAGCGGCGTGCACAACTCCGCGATCCAGCGGGCCTGGGTGAAGGACGGACGGACGCTGCCGACGTGGATCTCGATGCCGAGCCACAGCTGGCGCAACGTCATGCGCTGGTGGGCCCGCGGCGAGGACGCGCCGGCGGCGATCTGGCTCGGGCACCATCCGGCCGCGCTCGCGGGCCTCGTCAGCTACGGGCGTATCGCCGGCTACCCGGACGACCACTACCCGCAGATGGGCGCCGCGCTCGGGGAGGCGCTGCGGCTCGTCGACACGGAGCTCTTCGGCGGCGGGCTACGCGTCCCGGCCGACGCGGAGATCGTGATCGAAGGCGTGTTCCCGCGGGGCCGCTACGCCGCCGAGGGGCCGGCCGTGGACCGCGAGGGCTACGTCGGCGCGCAGCGCCCCAATCCGGAGTTCGCGGTCCGCGCGATCACGCACCGACGCGACGCGATGTGGCACGACATCCAGCCCGGCACGCCGGATCACTGGAACCTCGGAGCGTTCGTCCGGGAGTCACAGGTCCGCGACGCGCTGACGCGTGAGGGCATCGACGTCATCGACGCCGTCGCGCCGCCGGCGGGCCGCGGAGCGAACATCATGTACGTGCGGATCCGCAAGCACGCCGACGGCGACGGGCGGCGCGCGGCGAGGCGGGCGCTCGCGTGCTCGGGCAAGCTGTTCGTCATCTTCGACGGGGACGTCGACGTGTTCGACGACGCCGCGGTGCTCGCCGCGATCGTCACGCGCTGCGACTGGGAGCGCGACCTGCAGGTCGCGCCGGGGCGGCTCGAGCAGCCGCTCGATCGCGCGCTCGTCGGACCGGCGCTGGCAGACCTGCGCCTCCCGGAGCGGCTCATCGTCGGCACGCCGGACCCGGCGCTGCCGTCGCCGTCGGGTTCGGCGGCCAAGGCCGCCCTGGACTGCACCCGGCCCGCGCCGCCCAGCGCGGGGCTGCCGTCCTTCTATCCGGAGGTGGCCCGCCTGCCCGATGCGGCGATCCAGACGGTGCGCCTCGAGCGGCTCCTGCCGCCGGCGGTCCTCGCGCTGCTCCGCCGCGAAGGCAGGGGGCCGATCGATGGACCGTAGCGGCAGCCAGCGCGAGGCCTGGGTGACGTGCCCGGCGTGCGGCGGGCGGTTCCCCGTCGAGCGCGCGTTCTGGAGCGAGCCGGTGTTCGCCGACGTCCCGCTGCACTGCCCGCGCTGCCACCGCGAGTTCGCGAAGGAGGAGGCGCCGCAGACGTGGGGCGCCGCCACCGCCGTCACATCGTGACCTCTTTCGCGGCGTCGCGGCCGGGCCTGCGGCGATTCGCCGGTCCGGGGACCAGCAGGCGCTCGGCGATCTCGACCACGCTGTAGTACAGGAGACCGAGCACCGAGAGCCAGACGATGACGGCGAAGATCGTGACGCTGTCGAACGCGCCGCGCGCCAGCACGAGCAGGTAGCCGAGACCGTTGTCCGAGCCGACGAACTCCCCGACGATCGCGCCGACGACCGCGAGCGTGACGCTGACCTTGAGGCCGGCGAAGATGCTCGGCAGGGCCATCGGCCAGCGCACCGCCCAGAACTCCTGCCAGATGCCGCCGCCCATCGAGCGGATGAGCATGATGCTCTGCGGCCGCGTCGCGGCGAGCCCGGCGGTGGCGGCGATCACCACCGGGAAGAACGCGATGAGGAACGCCATCAGCATCTTCGAGGACATCCCGAACCCGAACCAGACCACGAAGATCGGCGCGAGCGCGATCTTCGGGACGACCTGCGACCCGACGAGCAGCGGATAGACGGTCCGCTGGAAGACCTTCGAGTACACCATCGCCACCGAGAGCGGCAGGCCGATGAGGATCGCGCCGAAGAAGCCGCCGGTGATCGCCGTGAGCGTCGGCACCGAGTGCGTGAGGAACAGCCGCCAGCCGCTGACAATCCGGCCGGCGACGTCCCCCGGCGCGGGCACCAGGTACTCGGGCACGCGGCCGGAGGCGACGACCACGTGCCACACGGCGACGATGGCGGCCAGGGTCAGCACGGGCGGCGCGTACTCGATCGCCGCGGCGCCAAGCCGGCGCATCAGGCGTCGTCCTTCAGCACGCCCATACCCTCGAAGAGCTCGCGGATCCGCCGCACGCTCGCGTTGAACGGCTCGGTGGTCTTGACCGCGAGGCGCCGCGGCCGCGGAAGGTCGATCGCGATGTCCGCGGCGAGCCGGGCCGGGCGAGGGGTCATCACGAGGACCCGATCGGAGAGGAAGACCGCCTCCTCGATGCTGTGCGTGACGAACAGCACCGTCTTCGGCCGTTCGAGCCACATGCGCTGCAGGTCCAGGTTCATCTGGTCGCGGGTCAGCGCGTCGAGCGCGCCGAACGGCTCGTCCATCAGCAGGGTCCCCGGATCGTGCAGCAGCGCGCGGCAGAGCGCGACCCGCTGGCGCATGCCTCCGGAGAGCTCGTTCGGGTACTTCGCGTGGAAGTCGCCGAGGCCGACGGCATCGAGGAGCTCCCGGGCGCGCGCCCGATATCGCGCCGCCGGCAGCCGGCGGATCTCCGCCTGCAGCATCACGTTGGAGAGCGCGGTGCGCCAGTCGAGCAGCTCGGCGTCCTGGAACACGATCCCGAGGTCGGTGTAGGGCCGGTCCACGACGGCGTCGTCGATCAGGATCCGGCCCGTCGTCACCGGGACGAGCCCGGCGACGCACATCACGAGCGAGCTCTTGCCGCAGCCGCTGGGTCCGACGATCGAGATGAATTGCCCCGGCTCGGCGGTGACGCTCACCTCCGCGATGGCCGGCACGAGCTGCTTTCCGGCGACGTACGCCTTCGAGACGGCGTCGATCCGGATCCGCGTCGAGGCTCCGGGCGACGTGCCGGTCATCGCCGGCGCCGCGGGGTGGACCGGCGGAGCCGGCCCACCCCCTGCATCGAGTCCGTTAGCACTTCGTGGGCAGGTAATCGTTGGTGAAGGCCTTCGGCGGCGTCATGCTGCCGGCGGCGACCCCACCGTACTGGGTCATGAAGTCGATGGTCTGCTGCCAGTCGGACGTCGCCATGCACCCGATCGGCTTCGTTGCCGTCGCCGGCGTGTGCAGGAACGTGGACGCGATCTTCCACTGCTCGGTGATCGTGGGCTTCGTGAACTGGGTCGACGTCGCGTACTTGAAGAAGTCGTCCACCGCCTGGGTGGGATTCTTCACGGCGAAGTCGATCGCCTCGACGGTCGCCGCGGCGAACGCCTTCACCAGGTCCGGGCGGTCGCGGATCATCGTGTCGGTGGTGACGATCCCGTTGCCGACGGTGTCGACGCCGTAGTCCGAGTACTTGAACACGGTGAGCTTGCAGCTGCATCGCGCTTCCATGGTCGGAACGCTGTTGAGGAGGTTGAATCCGAAGTCGACCTTGCCCGTCACGACCATCGTGTCGCGGGTCGGTGCGTCGACCGCCACGCGCGTGATCGAATCCATCTTGATGCCGTTCTTCGCGGCGAAGGCCGGGAACAGGTTCTCGATCGACACGCCGTTGGCGAAGGCCCCGGTCTTGCCGTTGAAGTCCGCGACCTTGGTGATGCCCGATTGCGGCGTGGCGACGACGACCATGCCGGCGGTCTGCAGGACGCCGACCACCATCTTCACCGGCAGGCCCTTCGCGGCCGTCTGGGTGAGGACCGCGCCGTCGACGAAGCCGAAGTCGTCACTGCCGTTGCCGACGGTCTGCACGATCGTCGCGGACCCGGTGCCTTCCTTCGCGGTCACGTCGAGCCCGTGCTTCTTGTAGATGCCCTCGACGATGCCGGCCAGGAACGGGACGTGCTTGCCGTTGAACCCGATCTCGGCGCGGAACGTCACCGGCTTGAGCGGTGCCGGCGTGGCCGCCACGGTCGGTCCGGCGCTGCCCGTCGCGCTTGCCGCCGGACCCGGAGCGGCGCTACCACCACACGCGCCAAGCATCACCGCGCCCGCGAGCGCCACGGCGAGCCCGCGTCGTCCCGGACCGCTCGTGGACCACAAGAGTCCATTCATTCGCGCCCATCCTCCACGCCGAGTGCGAAGATGCGCGCCGCGAGCCGCGCTTCGCGGCCCGGCCTCGCTTCCCCACCCGGCGCGACACTAGGGCCGCTCCGGCGGACATTGCAAGAGATGAAGTCCGGTTATCACCTGGAGCAATATGGAACGCGTTTCACTCCTGCGCGTCACTTGGCGCAATCCGGTTGTCGCCCTGCGGAAGGTGTGCAAGCATTCGCGGCGCGGATGGGAACGGGCCGGCCGCGGCCCCGGAGGAAGAGATGGTCCAGACGGAGATCGCCGCGCCGCCGGTCGTCGCGGTGCCGCGCTACGCGTCGCTGTTCATCGAGGGGCTGCGCGAGGCCAACGTGTCACTCGTCACGTTCCTGCCCGAGTCGCTGCTCAAGGGCGTCTACCGGCAGCTTCCCCATGAGGAGGGCATCCGCGTCGTACGTGTGTCGAACGAGGCGGAGATGCCGGGCATCATCGCCGGGGCGTACCTGGGCGGAAAGCGCGGCCTGATGATGATGGAGAACTCCGGTCTGCGGCAGGCGTGCGAGCCGATCGCGCGCTTCATGTACACGCACCACATGCCGCTCGTCATGGCCATGGCCTTTCGCGGCGACTTCGGCGAGCCGAACTGGTGGGGGCACGCGCACGGCGAGACGATGGAGCCGATCCTGAACGCCCTGCGGATCCGGACGCACTTCGTGAGCACGCTCGACGACATCAAGCCGAGCATCAAGAAGGCCTTCGTGCACGCGGACGCCGGCCAGAGCGCCGTCGCCCTCGTCTTCCGCGGCGAATGTGTGGAGGCTGCAGCACCACATGTTCAGGATTGACGTCGCCAAGGCTCTCGCGACGCTCGTGACCACCGACGATCTCTTCATCTCGTCCATCGGAGCGATCAAGGACGACTGGTGGAACAGCCGTCCCGGCCCGGTCGACAACACCTTCCATCCGTCGATCCTCGGGTCGGTCTCGGACATGGCGCTCGGCCTAGCCATAGCGCTGCCGCACCGCCGCGTCGTCGCCCTGGAGACCGACGGCTCGGTCCTCATGAACGCCGGGGCGATGTGCACGCTCGGGCACGAGCGCCAACCGAACCTGACGGTCATCGTGCTGGACAACGGGGTCTACGAGAGCATCGGCGCTCCGCCGACGTTGACCTCCTTCAATACCGACCTTGCGAAGATGGCCGACGCCGCGGGCTGCCCGGACACCGCGACCGCCGCGGACGTGGAAGCGTTCACCCGCACGGCGGACCGCATGTTGAACGACGGCCGGCTCGGCTATCTCGTCGCGAAGATCCAGCCGGGCACGTACCCGTGGCCGCGCGAGAAGCGGAAGTCCACCGACGGCATCGAGGACAAGTACCGGTTCATGCGGCACGTCGAGAAGCTCGAGGGCATCCGGATCCACTGGGGTGCGCCGCCGCAGATCTGAGCTAGCTGATGTCCTCCTGCTCGGCGATGAACACCCAGGGCAGCGCGAACCGCTCTTCGAGCTGGGAGGCCAGGGCTTTCACCCCGAGCGTCTCGGTGGCCCAGTGCGAGCCGAAGATGAGGTTGATCCCGCGCTCGCGCGCGTAGAGCTTCGTGTACATGCTGCCCTCGCCGGTCACGTACGTGTCCGCGCCGCGCTGGCGCGCTTCCTCGAGCATCGTCGTGAGGCCCGCGCCCCCGGTCGCGATCGCGACGCGCCGGCAGGTCCGGACGTTCTCCCAGGCGTCGACCGGCACGCCGAGCACGTCGCGCATCCGCTCGCACAGCTGGGGAAACGTGCGGTCGTGCCGGCCGACGATGCCGGCCATCCCGCCGTGATACGGCAGGAAGCGCTCCTGCACCGTCACGCCGAGGGCCGCGGCGAGCAGGTCGGGATTCCCGAATCCGGCCGCGCCGTCGAGCGCCGAGTGGGCGCCGTACAGCGAGATGCCGTTGTCCTTCAGGCGGTCCAGCTTCTGCGGCGCCAGCTCGAGGTCGATCTCCGGCCAGGTGCGGTGATGCACGACGAGGAGATCCGAGTCGGTGAACTTCGCGCGGGTGATCGCGTGGAACGACGTGTTCACCGCGGCGGCCACCCGGCTGACCGTCTCCGACGATCGAAGGACGAGCCCGTTCGAGGCTTCCTCGTCGAACGTGTGGGTCTCGAGCTTCGCGTCGAGGAACGCGACGACCTCGTCCAGCGGGACGCTCACTTCAGGCGCTCCGCGATCAGCCGGTTCACGATCGTCGGGTTCGCCGTGCCGCCGAGCTGCGCCATCACCGGCCGAACGAGGGCGCCCATCGCGCGCTGGTTCCCGGCGCGGATGTCGGCGACGGCCTTCGGGTTCGCGGCGATGGCCGCGTCGACGGCCGCGGCGATCGCCGCTTCGTCCGAGACCTGAGACAGGCCCTTCTCCCGCACGATCGCATCGGCGTCCTTCCCGGTCGCGAGCATCTCGGCGAAGACCGTCTTCGCGGCCGTGGTGCTCACCGTTCCGGCCTCGATGAGCCCGACGAGGGCGCCGAGCTGCGCCGGCGTGAGCTTCAGGGAGGTGAGGGTCGTGCCGGCCGCCTTCAGGTGGCCGAGCAGCTCGCCGGTCACCCAGTTCGCGACGCGCTTCGCCTGTGCCGGCGCGACCGTCGCCGCCTCCTCGAACCACTCGGCGAGGTCCCGGTCGGACACGAGCACCCTGGCGTCGTACTCGGAGAGGCCGTACTGCCTCGTGAAGCGGGCCCGCCGCTCGGCCGGCATCTCCGGCAGCGCCGCGCGGATGCGATCGACCATCGCGCGGTCGGGCGACAGCGAGACGAGATCGGGCTCGGGGAAGTAGCGGTAGTCGTCGACCTCTTCCTTGGTCCGCTGCACGTAGGTCCGGCGGGATTCGGGACTCCAGCCGACGGTGATCTTCCCCGTGCGGGTGCGGAGCGGGCCCCCGCTCTCCCACTCGTCCCAGAGGCGCGCGGACTCGTAGGGCACCGCCTCCTCGAGCGCGCGGAAGCTGTTGAGGTTCTTGATCTCGCTGAGCGGCGGCCACCGGGTCTCGCCGTCCTCCTCGAACCGGATGGAGACGTTCACGTCGAAGCGAGCGCCGCCCTCCTCGAGCCGGAACCCGGCGACCCCGGCGTAGACCAGCCGCTCGCGGAGGGCTTCGAGGTACGCGAGCGACTCGCCGACCGACCGCAGGTCGGGCTCGGACACGATCTCGAGGAGGGGCACACCCGATCGATTGAAGTCGACGAGCGTCGCGCCGCCGGCGTGCAGCAGGCTCCCGGTGTCCTCCTCGAGGTGGGCACGGCGGATGCCGACGCGCTTCGTCGACCCGTCGTCCGCCGGGATCTCGAGCCAGCCCGCCACCGAGAGCGGCAGGTCGAATTGCGAGATCTGGTAGCCCTTGGGAAGGTCCGGGTACATGTAGTTCTTGCGGTCGAACTTCGTGTGCTCGGGCGTGTCGCAGTGCAACGCGATGCCGGCCGCGATCGCGAGCTCGATCGCCCTGCGGTTCGGGTATGGGAGCGCGCCGGGAAGGCCGAGGCAGACCTCGCAGGTCAGCGTGTTCGGCGGCGCGCCGAACCACTTCGCCGAGCAGCCGCAGAACATCTTTGAGCGCGTGTCCAGCTCCACGTGGCACTCGATGCCGATGATCGTCTCGTAGCGTTCGATCGCCGCGGAGGCGGTCACCTGAAGGTCGGGTCGGACGGCGCGGGCACCACTTCGGTCCCGTTGAGGACGCGGCTCGTGTTCACGACGACCTTCGACCCCTCCACCGAGACAAGATAGCGGTCGAATGTCGGCGGCGGCCCGCCCGGAGACTCGTCGACGGCGATCATGACGTGCCCATCGGCGATGTTCGGGAAGCCGGCGGCGCGGATCGCGAGGAAGACGCCCGGCTTGGACTGCAGGAGATAGAAGGCGTGCTGGGCGTCGACGAGCGGCGCGCCGTAGAGCTTCGCGGGACCGCCGACCGAGGGCGCGTCGCTCGACGCGAGCACGACGCGCCCGCCGATCACCGATGCGGGCGGGGTCGCGAGCTCGACGGCGAGCGCGCTGTACCCGACGGCGGCGACGAGCACGAGCGCGACCACGACGAACCCCGCGACGAGCAGGTACTGCTTCCAGACCGGCGTCGGGTCGAGGGACTCCGGGCCGGCCCACTGCTCGACGGGCTGGTCCTCGTAGCGCGTACCCATCAGGCGGTGGCCTCGAGGGCCTCGCGCACGACCGCGTGCTGACCGCCGTCCCACTCGACCACCGCGTCGCGAAGCTCGGGCCGCCGCTTGAGGATGTTGCGGACCGCGGCGCTGACGGCGCGGATCACGAATGGCCGGGTGTCGGCGGCGAGGAACGCGAGCACGCCGAAGCCGCGCTCGGCGACGCGCGCTCCCGACGCGCTCGTGAACACGGAGGCGACGTTCCAGCGCACGTTCTCGTCCGGCTCCCGGGCCCACCGTTCCAGGCGGTCGAACGTCGCGTCGGGGTACGACCGCAGCAGCTGGTCGCCGATCGCGAACGGACCGAGGTTCCGCCGGACGTACTCGTCGGCGTCGGCGAGGGCCGGCTCGACGAGATCGAGCAACGGCTCGGCCCGCTCGGGATGCCGTGAGCGGGCGGCGTACTTCGCGGCCACGACCACGGCGCGCCGCAGGCGGGGATCGCCGGCGGCCATCCAGAGCTGCGCCGGCCGGAGGTATTCCTCGAACGCGCGCTCCAACGCATCCCCGAGGAGCGATGCCGCGGCCTCGCGCACCTCCCAGTCCTCGTCGCGCGCGAGCCGATGGACCGCCCGTTCCACGTCCGGCCGGTTCGACGTGATCAGCGGCCGGAGGATGACGGCGGCAAGCTCCTTGTCCACGCGCCGCGGATGCTGCAGGAGCCGGGTGGCCCAGTCACGACGGACGAGCGTCGACGCGCCCTGGGCCCGGACGATGGCGGCGGCTCGCGAGTACTCGGCCTTCTTGACCCATCCGCGCTGGCCGGTGCGGCGGAGGATGTCCGACGCGGCGAGCGGGTCGCCGGTCCCGAGCGCCTTCGCGAAGGCGCGTTCCCAGTCGATCAGTGCCGAAGCCGGGCCACGAACTTCTCGATGCGATCGCAGGCTTCGTCGATCTTCTCCATCGAGGCGGCGTAGCAGGCCCGCACGTGGCCGACCCCGCGCTCGCCGAACGCGTTGCCGGGCACGATGACCACCTGCTCCTCGTCGAGCAGGCGCTCGCAGAACTCTCCGTCGGACAGGCCGGTGCTCGTCACGTTCGGGAAGCAGTAGAAGGCCCCCCGTGGCTCGAAGCAGCGCAGCCCCATCGCGTTGAAGCGTTCGTACATCCGCTTCCGCCGCTTGTCGTACTCGCCGACCATCCGCAGGACATCGGCCTCGCCGTTGCGCATCGCCTCGAGCGCCGCGTACTGCGCCGCCGTCGGAACGCACATCACGGTGTACTGGTGGATCTTCATCATCTGCTCGATGATCTCGGCCGGCGCGCACGCGTACCCGACGCGCCAGCCCGTCATCGCGTAGGCCTTGGAGAATCCGGCCAGGTAGATGGTCCGGTCCTTCATCCCGGCCTCGTCGAGGATCGAGCGGTGCTCGGTCCCGTACACGAGCCGGTCGTAGATCTCGTCGGCGTAGACGAGCAGGTCGTGCTCCCGCGCCAGGGCCGCGATCCCGCGCACGTCCTCGGCCTCGAGGACGGCGCCGGTCGGGTTGTTCGGGAAGCCCAGGAGGATGGCGCGGGTGCGGGGCGTGATCGCACGGCGCACGTCGGCGGGCATGAGCCGGAAGTCGTTGACCTCCTCGGTCGGCACCGGCACCGGGACACCCCCGGCGAGGACGATGCCCGGCACGTAGGCGACATACGACGGGTCGGCCAGGATCACCTCGTCGCCGTCGTTCAGCGTCGCGCGGAGCGCGAGGTCGACGGCCTCGGAGACGCCGACCGTCACCAGGATCTCGCTCCGCGGGTCGTACGTGACCTTGCGCAGCGCCGCGGTGTGCAGGGCGATGGCCTCACGCAGGGCGAGGATCCCGTAGTTCGAGGTGTACTGGGTCTTCCCCGCTTCGATGGAGCGCACCGCCGCCTCGCGGAACGCGTCCGGGGTGACGAAGTCCGGCTCGCCGACCCCGAGCGAGATGACCCCGGCCTTACCGGCGGCCAGGTCGAAGAACCGCCGGATGCCGCTCGCGGGCAGCCGGGCGACCCGCTCGCTCGTGAGCGATCGCTTGGCGAGGGTCATGCCGCGGCTGCTTTCATCGGACGCAGCTGATGATGCTCCGTCGCGCGCTCGAATGCCGCCGCCACGCGGAACAGCGTGCGCTCCTGGTAGGAGTTCGTGATGATCTGGAGGCCGACCGGAAGGCCCTCGGACAGGCCGCAGGGCATCGACAGGCCGGGCAGGCCCGCGATGTTCACCGGCAGGGTGAACACGTCGTTGAGGTACATCTGCAGCGGATCGTTCGCCTTCGCCCCGATCGCGAACGCGACCGTCGGAGACGTCGGCGTGATGAGCGCGTCCACCGTCTCGAAGACCGCGTCGAACTCGCGCTTGATGATCGTGCGCACCTTCTGCGCCTTCACGTAGTACGCGTCGTAGTAGCCCGCGCTGAGCGCGTAGGTCCCGAGGATCATCCGGCGCTTCACCTCCGGGCCGAACCCCGCACCACGGGTCTTGCGGTACGTGTCGACGAGATCGCGGCCGGGCACCCGCAGCCCATAGCGGACGCCGTCGTAGCGCGCGAGGTTGGCCGACGCCTCGGAGGGCTGGACGATGTAGTAGACGGCCAGCCCCTTGTCCGTCGACGGCAGCGAGACGTCGACGATCTCGGCACCGAGCTTCTCGAACTGCGCGATGGCCGACCGGATCGCCGCGGTCACGCCGGGCTCGACGCCCCGCGGGCTGAAGTACTCGCGCGGCACCCCGAGCCGCAGGCCCCGCACGCCCGACTCGAGATCGTGACGCACGTCGATCGGCCGGTCGATCGTCGTCGCGTCGTGCGGATCGATGCCGAAGATCGCCTCGCACACGATCGCGGCGTCCTCGACCGTGGTGGTCAAGGGCCCGACCTGGTCCAGCGAGGAGGCGAACGCGATGACGCCGTACCGGGGGACGCGCCCGTAGGTCGGCTTCATCCCGACCAGGCCGGTCAGGGCCCCGGGCTGGCGGATCGAGCCGCCGGTATCGGTGCCGAGCGCGAAGACCGCCTGGCCCGCGGCGACGGCGGCCGCCGAGCCGCCGGAGGAGCCGCCGGGCACGCGCGTCGGGTCCCACGGATTGCGCACCGGTCCGAAGGCCGAGTTCTCGTTGGAGCTTCCCATGGCGAACTCGTCGAGATTCGTCTTGCCCAGCATCACCGCCCCGCGTGCATCCAAGCGTTCGACCACCGTCGCCGAGTACGCCGGCTTGTAGCCCGCGAGGATCTTCGAGGCCGCGGTCGTGACGATGCCCTTCGTGCCGATGATGTCCTTGCACGCCCAGGGCACGCCGGCGAGCAACGAGGCATCGCCGCCCGCGCGGAGCGCCACGTCCGCCGCGGCCGCCTGCGCCCGAGCGTGCTCTGGCGCCAGATGCAGCCACGCGTTGAACGGATCGGCCCGGGCGGCATCGAGGAACGCGTCCGCGAGCTCGACCGCCGACACG
>JAXDLF010000004.1:0-5982 GCA_034666765.1 Chloroflexota bacterium | reverse complement strand
GCTAGGGCGGTGCTAGACGGCGATCGCCAGCGGGTGGGTGAGCGCGTCCGCCACCGCTTGCACCTGACGCGCGGTGCTCTCGATGCGGGTGGCGCGCGAACGGATGCGCTCGGCGAGCGCCTCGACGCCGCAGACGACGGGGACCGGTGAGCTCGCGCAGTCGTCGCCGGACCCGCGCTCCAACAGGACGTACGCGTCGACCGTCGTGCGGATGTGACCGCCGCCCGAGATGTCGGTCCGGACGCGTGTCGCGTTCTCTCGCGCGCGCCGCGACGGAGACTCCGCGAGGTGATGCATCCCCTGTGCGTCGACGCGATGCCAGCCGTCGTTGTAGCAGCCGAACACCGCGTCCTCGCCCATCGGCTCGATCGCGTAGATCCCCGACGGGCCGACGACCACGACCGGGACGACCGCACCGCCGTCGCGCGGCCCGTACTCGGTCAGCACGACGTACTCCGGGCCGAGGGCCGTGGTCAGCTTGTCGGCGACCCGCTCCGCGAGCCGGCCACCGTCGCGGGCGCCGAGCGCGCGGATGCACTCGCGCACCGAGAGGAGGAGCGGCGGGACCATGAGCGCGTAGACGAGCGGTCCGGCCAGCTCGTTCGCCACGGCTGCCGTGCCGAGCGCGAGAGCCAGCCAGAAACACGCGGCGCGCAGATTGCGCCGCCAACGCACCGGCCGTGTCGCCCTGGAAGCGAGGATCGCCACGGTGTCTCTCCCTTTGTCGCCGCCCGCTGGTGAGGCTTCGATGCTCGCGTCAGGGCCCCGGGTGGACAAGTAGGAGAGTCGTACTGGGTACGGGGTTAGCCTCCAACGGATGTCACTTCGATCCGAGATCGCCGAGCAGCCCGCGGTCGTCCGGCGGCTCCTCGAGGTCGGCTGGCCGGAGGCCCGGACCCTCGCCCGGCCGCTGGCCGCGGGCGAGCACCTGACCATCGCCGCGCGAGGGTCGTCGGACAACGCGGCCACCTACGGGAAGTACCTGTTCGAGAGCCTCGCCGGCGTGGTGACCGCCCTCGCCGCGCCGTCGCTCGTGACCCGCTATCGGACCCCGCCGAACTTCAGCCGCGGTGCCGTCATCGGCATCTCCCAGTCCGGCGCGGCGCCGGACGTCGCCGCGGTGCTCGCCGAGGCCCGCGCCGTCCGCGCGCCGACGGTCGCCATCACGAACCGGGCCTCCTCGCTGCTGGCCCGCACCGCGCAGGAGACGTTCCTCCTGCGGTGCGGTCCCGAACGTTCCGTCGCCGCGACGAAGACGTACACGGCCACCTGCGTCGCGCTCGCCCTGCTCGCGGCGAACGCCGCCGAGTCGCGCGGCCGGAGCGCGCTCTCGCTCGCCGGTCTGGTCGAGAGCGTGGCGGAGGCCGAGGGCACCGAGCGCGACGCCGAGCGCGTCGCGCGCAAGATCGGACGGGCCCGCGCGATCGTCGTGCTCGGCCGCGGCTACGAATACGCGACGGCGCTCGAGGCCGCGCTCAAGATCAAGGAGCTCGCGCGGGTCTGGGCCGAGCCGTACTCGAGCGCAGACTTCGCGCACGGGCCGATCGCGCTGCTCGAAACGGGCGTTCCGGTGCTCGTGTTCGGCGCGCGCGGCGCGGCGCAGTCGGAGGCGCGGGCGCTCGCGCGGACGTTGCGCTCGAAGGGTGCGCGGGTCTACGCGGTGACGAACGACCCGGTGCTCGCGGAGCTCGCGGACGACGCGGTGGTGCTGCGCGCCCCGCTCTCGGAGGCGCTGACGCCGATCAGCTTCGCGGTCGTGGCGCAGCTCGTCGCGCTCTGCCTCGCGCGGCGGCTCGGCCGCGACGTGGAGCGCCCGCGCGGGCTTTCGAAGGTGACCCGGACGCGCTAGCGCGCTTGCGCGGCGCGGACGCGCGCCCGGCCGACGCCCGAGGCGCCGCGGCCTTCGCCGCCAGCTTCCGCGCCGGCGCGGCCTTCGGTGCGGCCGGGCTCTTGAGCGCGGCCGCGCCCTTCAACGAGAAGTCGACCTTGAGCTCGTAGCCATAGACCATCGCGAGTCGCGCGAGCGACCGCAGCGAGGGGAGATAGCGCGGGTCTTCCATGCGCCGGAGCTGGGTTTGCGAGGTCCCGAGCTTGCGCGCGGCGGCCCGCTCCGACAGCCCCGCGGAATGGCGAAGGTCGCTCACCGAGCGCGCGACGGCGCTCGCGAGCGGATCCGGCGGCAATGGTTGTGCCGCGGTCGGTGGTGTGTCTTTCACGGTCTCCCGCACCCGATGATGGTATCGGCCGCGCCTTCCAATTCGTACATAGGACGAACGTACTGGCGCGAAGGGTGGCTACCGTTCCGCTTCCGCCGCGAAGGCGTCGATCACGTCGCGTTTCTCCGGGTCGTAGGCGAACAGGATCACGCCGTCGCACCCCGCGTCGCGCGCGGCGCGGACCTGTTCGCGCGCACGCACGCGCTCGCCGGCGTACGCCATCAGCCCACCCCAGATGGGGGTCGACGGCGCGGCCCCGCGCGCCGCCGTCAGCAGCCGGCGGACCTCGGCGGTATCGGTTCGATACGCCATCGGGCAGACGAGGTCGATGAGCCGTTCCGCGGCCCACTCCGGCCATCGCTGCAGGACGCGATCGCGCGCGACCGCGGGATCCGGAAAGACCGCGGCGGAGATCACGATCCCCGGCCGCGCCGCGCGTACGCGCGCGGCCGTCTCCCGCACGAGCGCGGTGATCGCGTCGTGGTCGTCGGGGGAGGCCGCGTACGTCGCCTGCGGGTAGCGGATGTAGTCGTGATGAAAACCTTCGACCGCGTACCGCCGCACGATGTCGGTGAAGACCGCGACGGTGTGTGCTCGCGCCGCCGCGTTCGTCGGGTCGATGTAGATGCCCTCCCAGTCGGTGCCCCCGACGGGGTCGAGGTACCGCACTCCGTCGGGCCGGAGGAGCCAGTCGGGATGGGCGTTGACCAGGTGGGCCGGCGACGCGGGCAGGCTCCGCTCCGGACTCGACCACACGAAGGTGCCGTTCGCCCAGGCATGGATGCGAACGCCGACGGCCGCACCGCCGCGCACGAGGTGCGCGAGCGGATCGAGGCCGGGCTCGGCGAGCCCCTCGGCGCGCGGCTCGAGGTCGCTCGTGTAGTAGGCGTCGCCCCGGCCGCGCACCTGGACCATCAGGTCGCGGATGTTCCAGCCGACGCTGTCCGCGAGGAGGTCGTCGATCGCGGGCTTCGTCGTGATCCGGTCGCGGACGACCCAGAGCGCTTTCGTGAAGGTCATCGGACGGTCGTGTAGCTCGCGAGCGTGACCCCGTTCCGCCCGAGCGCGGCCTTGATCCGGGGATCGGTGAGCGTCGCGAGCTCGTCCACCCGAAGCCCGGCGTACGTCGAGGTCCGCGCGAGGTCCGGGTCGGCCTCGCCGGGATGGCAGCCGAGCTCGGTGACGCCGTCGCCGAGGTCGCCGAGGATCCGCTCGAGCGTGGCGACGTCGACGTGGCCCTCGTGCTGGAAGTCGCGGCGGTAGCGATCCACGGTCCGGATCCCCGACGCGCGGAGCCGATCCCGTTGCGCGTCGTCGTGCGGCCGGACCGCGGCGCCCGTCTCGCGCGCCAGGGCGACGATCGCCCACTCGAGCGATGGCTCGTCGTGGAGCCAGTGATGTGAGTCGAGATGGGTCGGTGCCGTGCCGAGGAGCTCCGCGGCCTTCGCGAATTGGGCGCGGTACTCGATCAACGCTTCATCGCGGTCCGCCCGGCCCGTCCCGAGGAACGCCGCCGGCACGCGGGGGAACGATCCATCGCGTTCTACCAGGGACGGCACCGCCGCGGGATCGGCGATCGGCCTCCCATACGTGAGCGTCAGATGCACGCCGACGTCGAGCGTCGGCGCCGCGCGTGCGGCCCGGGCCGCGTCGCCGGCCGCGGGCGCGGTCACCATGAGCGTGGTCGCCGTGACGATGCCGTCGCGGTGGGCCCGCACGACGCCGGCGTTGATCCCGCGACCGCGCCCGAAGTCGTCCGCGTTGACGATCAGCCGTTTCATCGCGCGTCGATCGCGCGCCGCACGCTCCACCCGTTCGCCTCGAGCCTGGCCCGCGCCGCGTCCTCGGTGAGGCCCAGCTCGTCGCCCACCATCCGAATGGCGCGGGCCCGCAGCTTCGTGTTGGTCGGACGGAGGTCGATCATGAGATCGCCTTTGGTCCGGCCGCCGCGGATCATCGCCGCCGTCGAGAGCATGTTGAGCACGAGCTTCGTCGCGGTAGCGGCCTTCAGGCGGCTCGACCCGGCCAGGATCTCCGGACCGACATCGACGACGATCGGGATGTCGACCGCCTCCGCGAGCGCGGATCCGGGGACGCAGGTCACGCACGCCGTCGCGGCGCCGAGCGCCCGCGCCGCCTTCATCGCGGCGACCACGTAGCGCGCCGATCCGCTGGCCGATAGACCGACGACGACGTCGCCCGGCCGCGCGACGCGCACGATCTCGCGCTCGCCGGCGAGCGGATCGTCCTCGGCTCCTTCGATCGACTTCCGAAGCGCGGCATCGCCGCCGGCGATGACGCCGTGCACGAGGTCCGGATCAACCCCGAACGTCGGTGGCGCCTCGCTCGCGTCGAGGACGCCGAGCCGTCCGCTCGTGCCCGCGCCGACGTACCGCAGCCGCCCCCCGCTCGCGAACGCGGCGGCGATCGCATCGGCGGCCCGCGCGACCTCCGGCAGGGCCGCGCGCACGGCCGTCGGCACGGTCGCGTCCTCGTCGGCCATGAGCTCCACGATCTGGCGCGTCGACATGCCCGCGAGGCCGGCGGCCTTCGGGTTGCGCCGCTCGGTGCCCGGAAGGTCCGTCACGCCGAGCCCCAGGCGAGCGTCGCCGCCAGGCGGGCCGCGCCCATGGCGGGCTCTTCGCCCACCGGCTCGACGGCGGCGCGCGGCAGGGCGCCGAGCAGCTCGATGCGGACCGCCTTCTCCAGTGGCCGCACGTTTTCGAACGCTCCGCCGGCGAGGTAGACCGGGCCGCCGTCGAGGAGCAGGGTGTGCGCCACGGTCGCGGCCATTCCGGCGAGCAGCCGGGCGCCGCGCTGGACGATGTTCACGGCGATGCCGTCGTGCTCGCTGAAGGCGCGCGCGACGGCCCGGGTGGAGGCGAGGATCGCGGGCGACGGATGCGGCCTGCCGTACAGCAGCGGCAGCAGTCCATTGAAGTCGGTCACCCCGAGATCCTCGAACAGGTGGCCGGTGATCCTGGTCGGCGAGCCGCGGCCGTCGTGGTCATATGACGCGGCGCGCAGCCCTTCCTGGCCGATCCAGACCGCCGAGCCTTCGTCACCGACGAGGTAGCCCCATCCGCCGCAGCGCGCCTCGGCCCCCTGGTCGTTGCGGCCGTACGCGATGGACCCGGTGCCGCTGATCAGCACGACGCCGCACCCCGCCGCATTGCCCGCGTACAGGGCGGCCTTCGCGTCGTGGGTGACCTCGACGGCGACGTCCGGGCCGACGAGCGATGCGAGGATCGCGCGGCCCTTCGCGCGATCGGCCTCGCGCTCGCCGCCGGCGCACGACAGCACGATCGCGGCGGGCAGCCGGCCCGCGAGCGCCCCGCGCAGCGCCGCGGCGATGGAGCCCTGCGGATCCGGGGACGACAGCAGGTTGGCGCCGCCTCCGGCGCCGCGGCCCACGATCTCGCCGGCGCGGGTCACCGCGAACGCGCGGGTCTTCGTCCCGCCGGCGTCCATCCCCACGACGAGGTCCTCCATCAAACCGGAGTATGGAGTCGCTACGGTCGCTGCAGCGCGCCCGCCGATACGGCCCGCGACGCGCCGGTGCAGCGCGGCAGGGTGTTCGCCTCGCCGCGCAGGCGGTACGCGCCGAGGATCGCGAACGCGACCGCCTCGCGCGCCTCGGCGGGGATGCCCAGCTCGTCGGTGAAGCGGATGCGCAGCTTCGTGCGCGCACCCAGCCGGTCGATCAGGGTGGTGTTGCGAGCGCCGCCGCCGGCCACGACGAGCTCGCGCCACGGCCCGCCGTCGA
>JAXDLF010000003.1:0-7286 GCA_034666765.1 Chloroflexota bacterium | reverse complement strand
GCGTGCTGTTCGCGTCCACCGACCCGGGGGGCGCGCCCGCGGCTCGCGTCGTCGACGACCGCACGACCACCCGGTCCTGCGTCGGGCGCGCGGGCGGTCGCTGCGTGGACCCGGCCGTCGTCGCCGGCGCGCTGCGGCTGCTGCGCATCGGGCCGGGCGAGCTGCGGGCGGATGCGACCACGCCGGAGGTCCACGTCGACCCGGTCCAGGGGCTCGTCGTGCGGAGCGGCGCGGGGTGGGAGATCCGCTTCGGCACACCGGACGACCTCGAGCAGAAGCTGTCGAACGCGCGGAAATTGCTCTCGGACAATCCGACCCGGCGGCTAGACTACGTCGACGTGCGCAGCCCGGACCGCATCGTCTTCAGCCCGCAATAGCGTGCGTTTTCCGTGCGCCCGAGCCCGTCGCCGGCTTCGGCGGAGCCCAAGTCACTAGCATGTGGCTCCCACTCCTCGGTCTGCTGGCCGGAGTGCTGCTCGGCCTCGCCCTCAAGCTCAACCTCCCGGTGGAGCTCGCGCGCTACACCGCGGTGGGCATCCTCGCGGCGCTCGACTCGCTGCTCGGCGCGCTGCGCGCCGAGCTGGAAGGGCACTTCGACACGCGGATCTTCCTCTCCGGCTTCTACACCAACGCGCTGCTCGCCGCGGGCCTGGCGTTCCTCGGCGACCGCCTCGGGATCGACCTCTATCTCGTCGCGCTGTTCGCATTCGGGTGGCGGATATTCCAGAATGTGGCGGTCATCCGGCGACACTTCCTGTGAGCGGGCAGGCCGGTAGGCGAGGGGAGCGGGAGAGACTGACGCAAGGAGACAGGCATGCCTGAGCAGACCGTCCTGGTCTCCATCGACGTCGGCACGACGAAGGTCTGCGTCCTCATCGGAGAGGTCTCCCGGACCGGCGGCATCGACATCATCGGCTTCGGCCAGGCGCCGTCCGACGGCCTCCGCAAGGGCGTGGTCATCGACATCGACCGCACCGTCCAGTCCGTCACGGCCGCCGTCGAGGCGGCCGAGCGCCTGTCCGGCTTCAAGGTGCGCTCGGCGTTCGTCGGGATCTCGGGGAACCACATCAGCTCCCAGAACTCCCGCGGCATGGTCGCCGTGTCCGGGCATCGCCGGGACGTCGGCCGCGAGGACACCCTCCGGGCCATCGAGGCCGCTCGGGCGGTATCGATCCCGAACACCCGCGAGATCCTCCACGTGATCCCGCGCGGCTACGTGGTCGACGGGCAGGAGGGCGTGCGGGACCCGATCGGGATGACCGCGGTCCGGCTCGAGGTCGAGACGCACATCGTGACCGCGTCCCAGTCGGGCGTGCAGAACCTGACCAAGTGCGTCCAGCGGGCGGGCGTGGAGATCGACGAGCTGGTGCTGGCCCCGCTGGCGACCGCCGAGGCCGTCCTCACCGACGAGGATCGCGAGCTGGGCGTCGCGCTGCTGGACATCGGGGGCGACACGACCGACCTCGCGGTCTTCCACGACGGCTCGATCGCGCATGCCGCGACGATCCCGATGGGCGGGAAGTCCATCACCAGCGACCTCGGGATCGTGCTCCGGGTGACGCCCGATGTCGCCGAGAACCTGAAGCTGAAGCAGGGGAGCGCCCTCCCGGTGGACGTCGACCCGGACGAGGTCGTCCAGATCACCTCGATCGGCGAGGAGCTCGCCCACGGGGTCACCCGCCGGACGGTCGCCCAGATCATCGAGGCCCGGCTGAACGAGATCTTCGAGGCGGTCCAGCAGGAGGTGGCCGCCGCGGGCGCCACGAACCGGCTCCAGGCCGGTCTGGTGCTCACCGGCGGCGGATCGCTGCTCAACGGGATCAACCGGGCGGCGCGCGACCAGCTCGGGATGAGCGCCCGGGTGGTCGGACCACAGAACCTGGGCGGTCTGACCGACCAGGTGTCGACCCCGCCGTACGCGGCGGCGTCCGGCCTGCTGCTCTGGGGGGCCAAGAACTGGACCCTCGACGACGATCACACCGGCAGCAGGTCTCTCGACGGCCTCTCCGGCCGGATCGGGAAGCTGTTCAAAGGCCTGATGCCCTGATTCCGGCCGGCGTCGGTCGGAGAATCAGCCCTCGCGCGATCCACGACGTCTTCCCCAGAGCGACGCGGTGCGACGCGGTGCGACGCGGTGCGACGCGGTGCGACACCAGCGGTCACGGAGGCTCGGCGGGGTTCCCCGAGCGAAGGCTCGTCGGTCAGGGCTGCGCCGTGAGCCGTGACGCACGAAATCCGCACCCGTCACGTCTTCTTCCTCTTGGAGTTGAGGCGTATAGTCGCGACAACTGAATACGACCCATGTACGCACTCGGGGGAGGGGCAGCGACATGGAGAACATGCTTCCGAAGGAGGCTGCCCCTCATGCCGCTACGGTCGGACATCGAAAATTTCGCGCTCATCAAGGTCATCGGGATCGGCGGTGGCGGCTGTAATGCCGTCAATCGCATGATCCGAGCCGAGCTCATGGGTGTCGAGTTCATCGCGGTGAACACCGACGCCCAGGCGCTCCTCCTCTCCGACGCCCCGCACAAGCTCCGGATCGGCGACAAGGTCACGAAGGGCCTTGGCTCGGGCGCCGATCCCTCGGTCGGCCGCAAATCCGCCGAGGACGACAGCGAGAAGCTCTACGAGGCCCTCAAAGAGGCCGACATGATCTTCGTCACCGCCGGGATGGGCGGTGGGACGGGCACCGGGGCCGCCCCGGTGATCGCCGAGATCGCCAAGGACATCGGCGCGCTCACCGTCGCGGTCGTCACCAAGCCGTTCTCGTTCGAGGGCGCGAAGCGCCGGCTCCTCGCCGAGCAGGGGATCCAGGATCTCGTCGACAAGGTCGACACCCTCATCACCATCCCGAACGATCGGCTCCTCCAGGTCGCGGAGAAGCGCACGACGAT
This sequence comes from Chloroflexota bacterium, assembly GCA_034666765.1. Classification (GTDB taxonomy): domain Bacteria; phylum Chloroflexota; class Limnocylindria; order P2-11E; family P2-11E; genus UBA4735. The sequence goes on along the minus strand of JAXDLF010000003.1, from coordinate 4,389 downwards.
GGTCGACGCATTCCGCATCGTCGACGACGTGCTGCGTCAGGGCGTGCAAGGCATCAGCGACCTCATCACGGTCCCCGGTCTCATCAACCTCGACTTCGCGGACGTGAAGACGATCATGACCAACGCCGGCTCGGCGCTCATGGGCATCGGTCACGGGACCGGTGAGACACGCGCGGCGGATGCCGCGCGTCAGGCGATCATGTCGCCGCTCCTCGAGCAGTCGATCGATGGCGCCCGCGGGGTGCTGTTCACGATCACCGGCGGACCCGACCTCACCCTGTTCGAGGTGAACGAGGCTGCCGAGATCATCCACGCCGCCGCCGATCCCGAGGCGAACATCATCTTCGGCTCGGTCATCGACGAGCGCATGGGCAACGACGTGAAGATCAGCGTCATCGCGACCGGATTCGATCCGGCCCGGCCGCTGAAGCGCATCGAGCCGGTGTACCGGCGGACCGTCGAGTCCCGCCCGGCCGAGCGCGACACCGCGGCCGTGACGAACGGCGCGCCGGCGAAGCCGGAGCGCAAGTACGAGGCCGACGACCTCGAAGTGCCGAGCTTCCTCCGCCGCAAGTAACGACGCGCGTGCCGGCGATGTGAAAGGCGGTCAGCGCCGCGAGGTGCTGACCGCCTTTACTCACAGCCAAGCTGGCATCAGGTCTGCATCGTCAGCCCCTCAAAGCATCGGCGCCGGCGTCCGCTCGGTCGGTCGGCGGTGCCGTGGAGGAGATTCATGGACAGACCGATGGACCGGCCGGCCGCCGTCCGGCACGCGTACTGGGACACGACCTGGACCGGCTGGCATCTCGAGTGGAGCGCCGTGTGGACCGGCGCGCTCACCATGCTCGTCGCCGCGGCCGCCTTCAGCCTGATCGCCGTCGCGGTCGGCGCGCAGAAGGCCGTCAACCCCGGCGTCCTCAAGTGGGCGGAGGTCGGGTTCGCGACGATCGCGTTCAGCGTGTTCGGCGCGTTCCTCGCGGCCGCGATCGGCGCGTGGGTCGCCGGGCGCATGAGCGGCGCGCGAATGGCGGAGCCCGCGATCCTGCATGGCGTCGTGGCGTGGCTCGTCCTGATGGGAATGGTCATGCTGCTCGCGGCGCTGGCCGGCGGGAACTCGTTCGCCGGCGGCTACCTCGGCAACCTCACGCCGCCCGGCGCACCGGCGCCGACGCCGGCCACGCCGGTCGACGCGAATGCGGCGATCGCCATCCGCAACGCGGCACTCGGCAGCGTGCTCGGCATCCTCATCGGTCTCATGGGCGCCGTCGTCGGCGCGTGGGTCGCGTCCGGCGAGCCACTCGACAACTTCGCGCACTACCGCAAGGCCGATCGTTGGACCAAGACCGGCGACGTCCGCCGGACGACCATCTGAAAAGGAGAGAGACGACATGATCCTCATCCTGCTCTGGCTGCTCGGCGCCCCGCTGGTGCTGATCATCCTGCTGTTCCTTCTCGGCATCGGGCACTGACGAATCCGTCGCGCGCCCGGCGCGCGGCGGAGGGAGGACGGTCGGCTCGGGGCGACGCCCCGCGCCTCCGTCATCACTCCGGTTACAACGGGGGACCGCCACTAGATTTAGTGGCGGTCTTCCCATATCTTGTGGTCATGCGCTGCCCGAGCTGCGGCAACCCGGACACCCGGGTCGTCGATTCCCGTGAGGCCGAGGACGCGACGTCGATCCGCCGCCGGCGCGCCTGCGACCGCTGCGAGGAGCGCTTCACCACCTTCGAGCGGAGCGAGTCGGCCCGGATCCAGGTCCTGAAGCGCGACGGCACCCGGCAGGAGTTCGACCGGCGAAAGCTGTCGAGCGCCATCGAGAAAGCGGCCTCGAGGAGCCTCTCGCCCGAGAAGCTCGCCGCGCTCATCGACGATCTCGAGGCCACCCTGAAGCAGAGCGGTGTGTCGGAGGTGGGCTCGCAGCGCATCGGCGAGATGGTCCTCGAGCGCCTCGCCGACGTCGATCCGATGAGCTACATCCGCTTCCGCATCGTCTACGCGAAGCTCGACGACATGACCGCGCTGCGCGACGAGCTGGCGGCGCTCGACCGGCGCCGCGAGGTCTCACGCGACCGGAAGGTCGCGGAGCAGATCGCCCTGCCGATCGAGGCGCTTCCGGTCGTTGGCGGCGGGCGCAAGCGCAGGCGCTGACGGCCACGCGGGACTCCGGTCGCGGACCGGCGCCCTTCGACCTGGTCTGCTGGGATCTCGACGGCACCCTGACCGACAGCGTTCGCTTCGTCGTCGATACCGCGAACGCCGTCATCACGCGCCGCGGCGGCGCAGCGCTGGACTTCCACGCCGTGGGCCGCATGACCGGCCTGCCGTTGGAGAGCATCTTCCGGCTGGCGTGGCCGGACCTCACCGCGGCGGACGCGATCGCGTGCCGCGACGAGTACCGGACGATCTACGACCGGTCGGTCATCCCGGCGACGCGGCTGTTCGAGGGGGCCCGCGAGACCGTCCGCGCGATCCACGCCGCCGGCGTGCTCCAGGCGACCGTCACCGGGAAGCGCGCCGCCGACTGCGAGCGGATCCTGCGGGGCCTCGACATCGAGGATGACATCGAGCTCTATCTGGGCGGCGATTCCGTGCCCGCGGATCGGCACAAACCCGCACCGGATCTCACGCTGCTCGCGATGGAGCGGCTCGGCGTCCCGCCCGGCCGGACGGTCGTCGTCGGCGACACGCGGACCGACATGCGGATGGGCCGCGCGGCGGGCGCCCACACGCTGCAGGTCCTGTGGGGCTACGAGGCCGCCGCCGTCCCCGAGGCCGACGAAACGGTCTCGACGTGGGCCGCGCTGCGCGCCCGTATCCTCGGACGCTGATGGTCCTCTCCGACCGCGACATCCGCGCCGAGATCGACCGGGGCCGCATCGGCATCGACCCGTTCGATCCGAAGTGCATCCAGCCGGCGAGCCTCGACATCCGGCTCGACCGCACGTTCCGGGTCTTCCGCTCGAGCCACCATCCGTACATCGACCTCGCGCGGCCGCTCGACGATTTCACCGAGCTCGTCGAGGTCGGCGACTCACCGTTCATCCTCCATCCGAATGAGTTCGTGCTCGGGTCGACGCGCGAGCGGATCCGGCTGCCCGACGACCTCGTGTCGCGCGTCGAGGGAAAGAGCTCGCTGGGCCGCCTGGGGCTGCTCATCCATTCGACGGCCGGGTTCATCGATCCCGCGTGGGATGGCCACATCACGCTCGAGCTGTCCAACGTGAACAACCTCCCGATCACCCTCTATCCGGGCATGCGGATCGGGCAGCTGTCCTTCTTCCGCCTGTCCTCGCCCGCGCAGCGGCCGTACGGCTCCCCCGAGCTCGGCTCGAGCTATCAGGGGCAGTCCGGCCCGACGCCCTCGCGGTACCGGCTGGACCTCCCGGAGCGCTAGGGATGTGCGCCGGGTGTCTCCTGGTCGCGTACCTCGAGGCGTTCATCAACGTCCTGTTCCTCGGGCTGACGCTCGTGATCTTCGGTCGGGTCCTCCTGTCGTGGGTGCCGACGCGGCTGCCCTGGGGGCTCGGTGAGTTCATCTTCGCGGTGACCGAGCCGATCCTGGCGCCGATCAGGCGCGCCCTCCCGATGGCCGCGGGGATGGACTTCTCGCCGCTCATCGCGCTCGTGCTCCTGCAGCTCGTCGAGCGGCTCCTGTTCCGGATCCTGCCGCCGGCGCTCTGATGCCGGACCTCCTGGTCGAGGAGCGCGGTCGGCGCGCGCATTTCGCGGTCCGCCTCATTCCGCGGGCCTCGCGCTCCGCCGTGGCGGGCGTCCGCGAGGGCGTGCTGCACGTTCGGGTGACGGCGGCGCCGGTGAACGGCGCGGCGAACCGGGCGCTGCTCGAGCTCCTCGGAAAGGCGCTGCGCCTCGGCACGACCGCGATCCGGATCGAGTCCGGCGCGACCTCGGCGCGGAAGCGGCTCTCGGTCCCGTGCGACGCGGGCGACGCGCTGGAGCGCCTCCGCACGCTCTAGCCCGTAATCACGGCGGGGCCGCCGGCGTATCGGGGATACGAATGGTGTTGATTAGCTCAGGTGGAGCGCGCGGTGCCCTGCTGCGCATCGGCCTGCCCGGCCTGCCCCGGCCGGCCGCGGGTGCCATCGTTCGCAACGCCATGACCTTCGAGGACGTCGTGCGCGAGCACCAGGACGACGTCTACGGCGCCGCCCTCCGGATCCTGGGCGATCGGGACGCCGCGCTCGACGCGGCGAACCAGGCGTTCCTGAAGGCCTACCGCTCGCTCGGCTCGTACGACCCGTCGCGCCCGATCCGGCCCTGGCTGCTGCGGATCGCGGTGAACGAGGCGATCACCATCGGCCGGGCCCGCACCCGCGAGCGCGGCCGCAGCGCGCCGGAGGCCGTGGCGGCCGCGCTTCCCGACCGGGCCG
>JAXDLF010000002.1:0-8610 GCA_034666765.1 Chloroflexota bacterium | reverse complement strand
TTCACCAGGCTCGGATCGGCAGGTGAACGTTCACCTGCGCCAATCCGAGCTTTCGGGCCCAGGCCCGGCCGAGCCCCTTCAACGAGTGGAGATGGGGGAGGGTCGAACTCCCCGTCCAAGGCCCTTGACCGTATCGCGTCTACGAGCGTAGCCAGCGGTTTGTTGTCTCGCGGTCCCGGACGCGCACTGGCTCGCGTGCGGTCCCGCCAGCCCGTCAATCTTTGGTGCGCCTACCAGGCGATCAGCGGACCGCAGCCCCGCAAATTACGCCCTTCCCGGTCCGCGGGGCGGAGACCGGGAGGACGCTCACTGACTAGGCAGCGAGTGCGTAAGAGGTGTTGCCAGTTACCTGGCGCCGTTCGGATTAACGAGGAGGAACGGCGTTCCTCGGCTCGCAGCGATACGTTCGCCTGCCCTGTCGAAACCACGCATCCCCGTGATCCCTTTCAGGAACACCCCAATTGTATCGCTACCCTCGATCAATGCGAGCGGTGCTCCTCTTCGCGCTCGTGCTCGCCGCCTGCGGATCGGCGACCGCGACCGCAACGGCCACCCCGCGCCGCACGCCGGCGGCCACACTGGTCGTCACCACGAGCGCTCCGACCGCCCCACCGTCCGTGACCGCGCCGGCGTTGCGGTACGTCGCCATCGGCGCGTCGGACACCGTCGGCGTCGGCGCATCCGATCCGCGCGCCGGCTCGTGGCCCGCGCGGATCGCCGCGCGCCTCCCGGCGGGGGCCGATTTCGTGAATCTCGGCGTGTCCGGATCGCTCGCCGCGCAGGCCGCCCGCGACCAGGTACCGGCGGCGGTCGGCCTGCATCCGCAGCTCGTGACGGTGTGGCTCGCGGTGAACGACCTGAACGCGAACGTCTCCCCGGTCGACTATGCCGCCGCGCTCCGCTCGGTCATCGCGCCACTCGTGTCAGCGAGCGCGGCGCGGATCTTCGTGGGAACCGTTCCCGACCTGCGCGCTGTTCCGGCGTACGCCGGCACGGACCAGGCCGCCCTCCTCGCGCGGGTCACGGCGTACAACGCGACGATCGCCGCGATCGCGGCCTCGTCGGCCGGTCGCGTCGTCGCGGTCGACCTGTTCACCGGATCGGGTCCGCTGGTGAGCACGATCACCGTCTCGGCCGACGGCTTCCATCCCTCCGACGCCGGCTACGCCTTGATCGCCGATCGGTTCGCGAAAGCCATCGCCGACGCGGGGATCGCGATCCGCTAGAACGTGCCCGGCGTGCGGATGCCGGTCCAGTGCGCGCCGCCGTCGACCGTCCGCTGGATCGCCCCGCGCACCGTCGCGTACCCGACCTGCGCGTCGCCGAACCTGACCGACGGCGCCACCGGCGCAGCCTGCGCGTAGTCGGTGGTGAACGCGTGCCACGAGGCGCCACCGTCGGTCGTCTCCTTGGAGTCGCCGGGCGAGGAGATCTGCAGCCAGCGCGTCGCGGTGACGAACGCGAGATCGGTCAGGGGATTCGGCGCGGTGCTCGCGTAGGTCCACGTCGCGCCGCCGTCGGTGGAGCGGTAGGCGTAGAGCGTGCCGGTCGCGGGGCCCGTCGGGAAGGCGGTCACGAGCAGCGTCGTGCCGAACGCCGCGACCCGGCCCACGCCGAGCGTCGGGCTCCCGGGCCGGGTCGTGAACCCGGGCGGGTCCGGCAGGGGACGGGACGCCGTCCAGGTCCGGCCACCGTCGGCGGTCCGGTACACCAGCGGCGATCCATTCGGATCGAAGGCCGAGATGAATCCCCGCTGCGCGTCGGCGAAGCGGACCGAGCTCTTGCACGGACCCGGGGTCAGCCCCGTGGGTGCGAGCTGCTGCCACGTCGCGCCACGGTCGGACGTGTGTTGCAGCGAGACCGTCGGCGCGGTGCAGGCGCCGCCGACCGGCGGCGGCACGCCCTGGCCCTGGGGCACGAGCGCCCAGCCCTCGCGATCGTCGACGAACGAGACGTCGACCGGCAATGCCGGTGGCATCGACGCCTCCTGCCACGAATCACCGCGATCGGTCGACCGGAAGATGCGCGCCCCGGCCGCCTGATCCCCGACGATCGCCCACACGACGCTGCCCGATGGCGCGTCGATCTGCGCGGTGTTCGGCAATGGGATCGGCGTGCGAGACGGGGTCGGTGCGGCGGTGGAGGCCGCGGGCGTCGGCGTGACGGTCGGCGACGCGCTCGGAATCGCGGCGGTCTGGCTCGCGCTCGCACTGGGCGCGACCGAGCACGCGCAGACGGCGGCGGCCAGAGCGAGAACCCCGATCCGATGCACGGGACCAGTGTCGTCCACGGCGCAAGACCGGCGCATCCGAGTTGGGTCCGCGTTGCGCGGGGCAAGTGCTACGCGGGCATGGCCTCGAGCACCGGTACGGGCTGGGGCGCCGTCGCCCTGCGCACGGCTCGATCCATCACCACGACCCCCGCGACCATCAGCCCCATCGCGAAGAGCATGACCGTCTGCGCCGGGAACATCCCAAGCAGTGCCGACGCGGCGAACGGCGCGATCGTTCCCCGGAAGCCCATCAGCGACGATTGGGCCACGGCGTAGTCCCCGACGCGCTCGCGCGGCGCGAGCTGGACGATATTCGTGAAGAACGTGATGTCCCCCGCGGCGTTCGTGATCCCGGCGACCATCGCCACCGGCAGCAGGAAGAGCGTGCTCGGCGCGAGCAGGTACCCGAGCGGCATCAGCAGGCCGAGCGCGGTGGCGACCAGGGTGATGCGCAGCGACGACCCGCGGTCGATGAACCGGCCCCACACGAAGTACGCGATGACGGCGCTCCCGGCCTGCAGCGCGGTCATGAATCCGACGAAGCTGTTCGGCGCGTTGAAGTGATCGACCAGGAGGATCGGATATAGCGCGGCGTTCATGAGGTTGCCGAACCCGAAGATCGTGAACGAGATCAGCAGGCGCCGGTACCGGCGATCGTTCCACACATCGCGTGCGATGCGCGACGGACGGTGCCGCACCGGCAGCACGTCCGGCGGATCGTGGCGGATGCGGCCGAACGCGATCGCGCCCGGGAGGGAGAGGAGCGTCGCGGCGGCGAAGACGAAGGTCGCGGGCACGGTGTCGATGAACAGGCCGGCCAGCGTCGCGCTCGCGATGCTCGCGATGGATACGCCGATTCGCACCGTGCCCATCGCCGACGCACGCTCGCTGTCCGGATAGATGCCCTGCATGAGCGTCGCGTACGACGCCATGTTCGCCACCGCGATCACCCACATCACCACCGACACCGAGGCCAGGGCGAACGGGGTCGCCGCGACGAATAGGCCGACGAGGAAGAGCGACCGGGCGAGCGTCGAGGTGACCGCGGTGATCCGGACCGGGCGGAAGCGAGCGAGCAGGTACCCGAAGACCGGCGAGAACAGGTGGCCGACGAACGGTCCGGCGACGACGAGCGCCACGTCCTCGGCCGAGCCACCCATCCGCCGGACGACGACCGGCAGGAACGCGACGATGACGCCGAGGTAGATGCCGGCCGTCAGGCCGGAGAAGGCGTCGATCCGGAAGTTGCTGCGGACACGCTCGGCGGACCAGTTGCGATCGGGCATTACCTGAAGTTAACGGCGAAGGTGTCCGCTCGTCGCCCCTTTTTGGGTGGCAATGACCCGGAATTGGTCCCTAGGACATATCGGCCAGTGGCGGGACGGTCAGCGCGACGGGTCGACGCCTCCGGCCCTCGGCGGACGCACGCCGCCCGGCCGCGGCGGATATGGCCGGCGGCCGGCGAATCCACCCGCGCCAGCCGGGCCGCCCGGTCCGCCCGGTCCACCGGGACGCGGACCGGCTCGGAAACCGCCCGGCCGCGGACGGAAACCGACCGGGCCGCGAGCGCCCGGCGCCGTCGAGCTGATGACCACCCGGCGGTTCGGATCCATGCCGACGGATTCGGTCTTGATCCCGGGCTGCTCCTGCACCGCGAGGTGCACGATCCGGCGCTCGTAGGCGAGCATCGGCTCGAGGGTCACGGCCTGCCCGGTGGTCTGCACCCGGCTCGCGACGCGGTGGGCGATCTCGCGCAGCTGATCCTCGCGGCGCTTCCGGTACCCCTCGACGTCGACGGGGATGTGGACCGTGTGGCCCGCGGACTTGGAGGTGATCGCGGAGACGATCTGCTGCAGGGCCACCAGGTTCTCGCCGCCACGGCCGATCAGCACGCCGAGCTCGGCCCCCTCGACCTCGAGCCCTTCCATGCCCGGGCGGTCATCGAGAGTGACGCCGGCCTCGACGCCCATCTTCTCCAGCAACGCCTGGAGGACGGTCAGTCCAAGGGCCAGCTCCTCGGCGAGCAGCGGCGATGCGTCCTCGGCCTCGTCGGCGGCACGATCGGCCGCCGCGCGCACGGCATCCGGCCGGCGCGGCACCTCGCGTTCGTCGATGACCGGCTCCGGCTCGGCTTCGCGCTCTTCCTCGGTGAACGACAGAAGCACCCGAGCGTCGACCCCGCCCATGCCGAGCATGTTCGCGGGCTTGCCGCGCTCGAGGATCTCGATGTCGACATCCGAGCGCTTCCGGCCCAGGTCAAGCAACCCACGCTCGATCGCCTCTTCGACGGTCCGCCCGGTGAACTCCTCGCCACGCAGCGGCATCGCTTCCCCCCATCGCGCTTCTTCGCCCCAGCGGCGAAGCACGCTTCGCTTACTTCTTCTTGTTGCGGTTCCGTTGCCGGCGCGCCTCACGCGTGTTCTGCGCGCCTGGACCGTTCGATACGACCGCGGCCTTCCCGGCCATGTCGCGACGCTCCTCTTCGAGCGCCGCCTGCTGCAGCGCCGCAAGCGTGCGGTCCGCCGGCGACGGGATCCGCTTGAGGAACGGCAGGAACTTCGGCAGCTGGCCCCATCCGCTCACGAAATACTGCTGCACGATCCCGAACACGGTCGTGGTGACCCAATACAGAGCGAGGCCGGACGGGAGGCTCCAGGCGATGAAGATCGTCAGCAGCGGGAAGTAGTACTGCATCGACTGCATCATTTTTTGCTGCTGGTCGACGATCTTCGGCTGCGCCATCGGCTGGAACATCACCGACGAGATCAGCTGCGTGACGCCGGCCAGGATCGGCAGGATGTGCAAGGGATCCGGCTGGCCGAGACCGCCGGTGATCCATGGCAGCCAGTGGGCGGTGAGATCGAGCGTCTGATCGGGCGCGAGCGGGTTCGGGACGAACGGGATGAGGTCATGCGCCAGCGACTGGCCGGTGAGGTGCGGCGCCTGGGTGAAGGCCGCGTACATCGCGAGCAGGAGCGGCATCTGCAGCAGCAGCGGCAGGCAGCCCATCGCCGGGTTGTAGCCGCGCTCCTGATAGAGCTTCATCTGCTCTTGGCTGAGCTTCTGCTTGTCCGAGCCGTACTTCGCCTTCAGCTCCGCCATCGCCGGTGCGAGCTCTTGCATCGCGCGCTGGTTGCGGATCTGGATCTTGAACAGCGGATAGAGCGCGAGCCGGATCGCGATGGTGACCGCGACGATCGCGAACCCGAAGTCGGGCACCAGGTCGTACGCGGCGACGAGCAGCGAGATGAGCGGATGGACCAGCAGGAAGTTCCAGTACGGGGCGAGGAACTCCACCTAGCGCGCCAGCCGCTGCGGGACGGGGTCGTAGCCACCGCGGGCGAACGGGTTGCAGGACAGGACCCGGCGGATCGCCATGATCGAGCCGCGCCATGCGCCATACCGCTCGACCGCCTCGATCGCGTACTCCGAGCAGGTTGGGGTGTACCGGCACGCCGCCGGCAGCCCGGGGCTCACCCGCAGCTTGTAGAAGCGGAGCGCCGCGAGGAGAACGTGCTTCACCGGAGCACCTGATCGAGCTCGCGGACGATTGCACCGCGAAGGTCGGCGGAGGGGGCGTCGAGAACGGCGGGACGAGCGGTCAGCACGAGATCCGCGCCGGTCAGGTCACTTCGTCGCGCGGCCAGCGCCAGGCGAACGGCCTCGCGGATCCGGCGGCGGGCCCGGTTGCGCTTCACCGCGCCACCGACAGCGCGCGACGCGGCGACCGCGACACGCACGGTCGGCTGATCACTGGGCAATGCGCGGAGGGAGAACAGCTTGTCGTTGCGCGCGACACCTACGGCCCGGACGCGCGCGATGTCTTCCCCTCGCCGCAGTCGCGCGGCGTGCATCACTGTCCGGCTAGACGACAGTGAGTCGCTTGCGACCACGCGCGCGCCGAGCGGAAAGGACCTTGCGGCCTCCCGGCGTCGACATGCGCGCGCGGAACCCGTGGACGCGCGCGCGACGACGGGTCTTCGGCTGGTATGTACGCTTCACGATCGAGTCCCCTTCTCGAAAAGCTGACGCGGATCACGTCGGATGTGTGAGCGACAGTCTAACAGCCTGTTCCTATCCATTCTTTGTCTTGCCGCGTGTTCCGACGCGGGGGTATAGTTCGCGGGCTTCCAGGGGAGCCACTTCATCGACGAGCCAACGCGTCCGCATCATGGTTCACACGTTCTCGCGATCACCGGTAGCGTGCATCTGAGTGGGGAGCGACCGTGACGTCTGACTCGCAGCTGGGAGCAGAGAGCCGTCTCAATCTGAAGGAGCTATGGCGCGCCGCCCTCGGCGAGCTGCAGCTCGCGATGCCGAAAGCGAACTACGACACGTGGTTCAAAGAGACCTACGTCGTCAGCGAAGAGGACGACGTCTTCTGCATCGGCGTCCCGAACGCCTTCGCCCGCGAATGGCTCGACAACAAGTACCGCGCGCAGGTCCGCACCTCGCTGCAACGCCTGGTCGGCCGGACCGTCGACGTGCGCTTCATCACCGTCCCGGGCGGGGCTGCGCCCGCCGCCGGGACCGGCCAGCGGCCGGCCAATTCCGGATATTCCGGCCAGAATCCGAGCAGTTCGACGGGCTCCGTCAGCCCGGTCGCCCCGCCATCCGAGCGCCGCGGGGAAGGCGCTCCGGTCACCGCGATCCTCAATCCGCGCTACACGTTCGCGACCTTCGTCGTCGGCTCGAACAACCGGCTGGCCCACGCCGCCGCGCTCTCCGTCGCCGAGCGGCCCGGTCATTCCTACAACCCGCTGTTCGTGTACGGCGGGAGCGGTCTCGGCAAGACGCACCTCATGCACGCGATCGGGCACGCGGTCCTGTCGCGCCACCCCAAGAAGCGCGTCGCGTACGCGACGAGCGAGAAGTTCACGAACGAGTTCATCAACTCGATCCGCGGACAGAAGTCCGAGGAGTTCCGTGAGCGCTACCGGCGCATCGACGTGCTGCTCATCGACGACATCCAGTTCATCGCCGGCAAAGAGGGCACTCAGGAAGAGTTCTTCCACACGTTCAACGCCATCCACGAGGAAGGCAAGCAGATCATCATGTCGAGCGACCGGCCGCCAAAGGCCATCCCGCAGCTCGAGGATCGGCTCCGCTCGCGCTTCGAGTGGGGCTTGATCGCGGACATCTCGGCGCCCGATCTCGAGACACGTACGGCGATCCTTCGGGCGAAGGCCGAAGCCGCGAACGTCGCGGTGCCGCCGCCGGTCATCGACTTCCTGGCGCAGCGGATCGTCTCGAACATCCGCGAGCTCGAGGGTGCGCTCACCCGCATCGTCGCCTACGCGACGCTGAATGCGGTCGCGGTCACCACGGAACTCGCGCAGACGATGCTGCAGAACATCCTGTACAACCCTCGCCGCCAGTCGCTCTCTCCGGACCGGATCGTGGAGACAGTCGCCAAGTACTACGGCGTGCCGTCGGACCAGCTGCGAGGCAAGGCCCGCGACAAGCAGATCGTGCTCCCGCGACAGATCGCGATGTACCTCATGCGCGAGGAGACCGAGGCCCCACTCCTTCGCATCGGTGAGGCGCTCGGCGGCCGCGACCACTCGACGGTCCTCCACGGCTGCGAGAAGATCGAGCGGGAGATGTCGGAAAACGATGATTTCCGGCGCGACGTGAACGCCCTGCGGGAGTCCCTGTACGCCGAGTAGTCCGCTTGCCTGTGTGGATAAGCGACGGCGCGCTGTGGATAACGACCGGTCTTCGTGGACAACCGGCCCCTTAAGGTGTCTTCCAGGCGCCGACCTGTAGCATTTCCAGACACGATCGAACTCGCTGTCCCGTGCCATCCGCAGCGCATCCCCGGACTGTCCACCGAGCCGAATGCGATATCGAGCAGCGCTGCACGAGCCGATCCGCGCGAAGGGTCATAGTCCACAGCACTACTACTGCGACTGGCGTTCTAATCAATCTTCTTCGGACGAGGACGTGGAGGGGGACTGCGTGAAGGTCAGCTGTCTACAAGAGAACCTCGCGCGCGGTCTTTCGATCGTGGGCCGCGGGGTCTCGACGAGAGGGACGCTCCCGATCCTGGGGAACGTCCTACTCAAGACGGACGGCGGCCGGCTCAAGCTCACGGCCACGAACCTCGAGATCGGCGTGAACTGCTGGGTCCCGGCCAAGATCGAAGACGAAGGCGCGATCACCGTGCCGGCCAAGCTCTTCACCGATTTCGTCAACTCACTACCTCCCGGCCCGATCGACATCGCTCTCAACGTGCGCACGAAGACCGTGCACCTGAAGAGCGCGACCACCGAGGCCAACATGAAGGGTCTGGACGCGGAGGAGTTCCCGATCATTCCAGCCATCCCCGACAAGCC
>JAXDLF010000001.1:0-6695 GCA_034666765.1 Chloroflexota bacterium | reverse complement strand
GCGCCGTGGGCTTTCTTGGGGTGAACGTGCGCACGACGCCGCTGTCGATGGAGGAGGGTCGGGCGCTCGCGGCTGCGACAGCGCAGGTGACGTGGCCGGATAGCGTGCTCATCGCGGCTGTGGCGCGATACGACTCGCCAACGCATGGCTTCGATCGTCCGGATCGCCTGACCTACTACTACCTGAATGCCCGCAACGAGGTCCTGCGCATCACCTATCTCAATGGCGACCGTTTCTCCACCGACATCCACGCGTACGAGACCGAGGACGAGCTCGACTTCTCGCTGCTGCAGCCCCTGCCTGCTGGGATGAGCTCGTACCAAGCGCCTGCCACGACGGCCAACGACGCCGGCGGTGGACGGCTGCGCGCGGACATTGCGGCTGGCGTGGTGCGCGTGTTCCTGACCTGGCCGAAGGACCGCGCTGTGCCCATGTACAGCGTGACGATCGGTCGGCCGCGGCTACTCACGCTTCGACGGTTCTGTTGCTTCGACGGGCGTACCGGCGAGGCTCAGCCTGGGGCTACGTGGACGGTGCCGTAGCTTTCCCCACCGAACCGCAGACCGACAGTTCGCCCGTCCGCATACTCGTCAGGTCAATGTATAAACGCGGCTAAGGTAACCGCGTCGCATGATTCGGCGGCTGTCTGCCAGCTGAATTCTGCGAACATAGCCACGTTTTGAGAAGTGGCGCTCGACAGCTTCGAGCCCAGTAGAGCTCACCGGTAGGAGTGGCATGCACGTAGGGATATTTCGCGACGGTCCGAGCGACGCGGATCCCTGCGCCCAATTCCACGGGCACCCGTCGAAGGACGATGTCGACCGCTGGAACAAGCTCGTCAAGCCCCCATACCAGCCGAACCCGACGAGCCCGGATGGCAAGGCGATCGAGCGCTTCCTCCGCACGCCTCTTGGACGGGAGCTGCTGTCCAGGCTGAGCCAGGGCTTCGAGCGAACGAAGGCCACGGTGACGATCGCGCTCGATTTCCGAGACCAGATCGCGAGCGGCGAGGCCGGCGACCTCAGCCCGCAGGCGCCCGCGAGCGAGGCGGACGACCCGACGATGACCTACATCGCCCAGGTGAAACGTGATTCCGACCGCGTCGGCGGCGTGGACGCGACCCGGTTTCCCACACCGAATGCCACGCAGGGGTACACCTATTCCTACCGCGACGGTGCCTCACAGATGGCATCGACGATCTATCACGAGCTGCTGCACGTGAGCTTCTTGAACCAGTACTCCTTCGACAACCCCGAGGCGGAGGACGGTGCCGACCCGAACGTGAACGAATCCGCCAGCATCGGCGGCGAGCCGAGCACGGTGCGGGTCGAGGACAACTACGGGCACGGCCGCGGTGGTGACGGCGCCAGGGATGAGACCACGTACGACCTGAAGTTCATGGCGCAGCTCCGCGAGTACGCCAAGCAGCTCGATGACCTCGAGCGCTGCAACAAGCCCAAACCCGCTCCGCGCCGGCCCCCGGCACCGAGCCCCACCGGAGCCGGAACGCCCCGCTAGCCGTTAAATCCGTCTCGATCGGCTTCGCGCCGACGGGACCCCTCGGGTCGGACGTGCGGGACCCGTCTGGTCGGCGATCAATCGGCGGAGATGAGGCTCTGCGCCGACAGCGATTCGATGGCGTCCGCATCGCCGCGCAGCGCGGCGACCAGCTCGTCTCGGAGGTTGCCCATCCGCTCGCGCACGAGCGCCCGCGCCTGCGGATTGACCTCGTGGTCGTGCTGTTCGATCAGCTCGCGAAGCAAGCTCCGGGTCGAGCTCCGAAGGCTGGCGCGGCGCGCCAGTCGTTGCGTCTCGGCGGAGATCGCCATCGTGTCGTCGGATACGCGCGGACTGATGGTGGGGACATATGTCAGCGCCATGTGTGCCTCCCTGGCGTTTCGATCGCCCAGCGGAATGTCGTGCTCACACTTTGACCGTAGGTAGTCCGCCGGTGATCGCCATGGGACGTATGTCATGTATTCGTGCGCCAAGCGCCCCCTCGTCGGACGGTTTCCAACGGTTGCGCAACGACCGAGTTGGATCGCGATGCCGGCCGTTAGGGCCGCCCCTGTAGGCTCTCGCCCGGTGAGCCTGTTCGACAAGAGCGATCCGGCGGTCCGAGCGATCTACGAGCGCCTCCTGTTGCGCGTACGCCGGATCGGGCCCGTGGTGACCGAGGAGAAGAAAACCTCGATCCACCTGAAGAGCCGAGCCGCGTTCGCGGGGGTGCACCCATTGAAGAGCCGCCTCGATCTGAACATCGTGTCCGCCGTCCCGATCGACGATCCGCGGGTGAAGAAGCAGGATCAGATCTCGGCGTCTCGCTATCACAACGTGGTGCCGCTCAATGACCCGCGGGATGTGGACGCGCAGCTTCTGGACTGGCTGAAGACCGCGTACGAGCTGGTGTCCTAGGCGGGGCGACCGGCCGCGCCCACGAGCTCCATCGCGCGGAGCGACGCCTCTCGATCACCGCGCTGCACCCGCGGCAGCAGCGCCATCGCCTCATCGCGGGTGCGCTGCAGCGACACGCCGCCGGCGTGCTGCCGCTCGGCCCAGGTCATGTCGGCGACCAGGTCGATCAACGCTCGGCTGACCGTTTCGCGGTCCAGGCGTGGGTTCTGTGAGGACTGCATGCCTGCCGTTCCGCAGTGTTCGTGCCCCGCGACCTCCAACGGCACCAATTGTTAGAAAGTCGGGGCGCACGCAGTACCAATGCACTAGGGTGGCCCGCTTGACCGTCTCCTCCATTGGGATCCGTCCCTGCACCGTGCTCATCGTCGAGGACGACGCCTCGGTGCGGGAGGCCTGCACGGAGGCGCTCGTCGACGAGGGCTATGCGGTGCGCACGGCGGCGGATGGTTTCGCGGGGCTCGCGGAGCTGGGCTGCGCTCCCGACATCGTCGTCCTCGACCTGATGATGCCCCGGATGGACGGGTGGGAGTTCCTCCGCCGGCTGCGAGCGCTTCCGGGCCACGAGCGGACACCGGTCCTGGTCCTCACCGCCAGCGCCCGGACGGGCGGGGTCATCGCCGGCGCCCAGGCGATCTTGCGCAAGCCGTTCGTCCTCGACGCGTTCCTGCGTCACGTCTCCGACCTCGCGGGCTAGGCCCGGCGGCCGAGCAAGGCGCAGCTCGGCACGCGGCATGCACTTGTAGGATTTTCGCGATGGCCACCGACTCTCTCGGCTTCCGGCTCGCGCCGCCGCGGCCCCCGAACGGGCATCCGGCCATCGACCAGCACGCCGTCCAGTTCTACGAGAAGGACGAGTTCCTGCTCGACGGCGTGACCCGGTTCATCGCCGCGGGTGTCAGCGACGGCGACTGCTCGATCGTCATCGCGACGCGGGCCCACCGCGCGGACCTCGAAGCGCGCCTGATTCGTCGCGGCCTCGACCTGAACGCCGCGCGGCGCCGTGGCGCGTTCGTCGCGCTGGACGCGGCCGAGACCCTCGCCAAGTTCATGGTCGGCACGCACCCCGACCCGGCGAAGTTCGACACGGTCGTCGGTGCGCTCATCGAGCGCTCGGTCCAGGGTCCGCCCCTGCGGCGGGTCCGCGCCTTCGGCGAGATGGTCGCGCTCCTCTGGGCCGGCGGAAACGCCGACGGGGCGATCGAGCTCGAGCGGCTCTGGAACGCGCTCGCGCGGCGTCAGACGTTCTCGCTCCTCTGCGGGTACCCGATGCAGGCGTTCGCGGGGACCGAGCACGACGCCGGCTTCGCCCGAGTCAACCTGACCCACTCGCACGTCGCGCCGACGGAGAGCTATCTCGAGCTCGACCCCGATGAGCGCCTTCGCGCGGTCGCCGCGCTCCAGCAGCGCGTCGCGGCGCTCGAGGCCGCGCTCGCGGCCCGCACGACCACCTCGGACTGACCGCCACGCTCGCGGCCGGAGGGACCGTTGCCGAAGCTCAGTGAGGGTGACCGCGCGCCGCACTTCGTCCTGACCGACCAGGACGGCGCGGCCGTCTCCAGCGACAGCTTCGCCGGGACGCCCGCCGTCGTGTACTTCTACCCCGCGGACGACACGCCCGGATGTACCACCGAGGCCTGCCAGTTCAACGACAACCTCCAGCAGTTCCAGGAAGCCGGCGTTCCCGTCGTGGGCGTGTCACCCGACGCCGGCGAGTCGCACGTCAAGTTCCGGAACAAATACGGCCTCCGCTTCCCGCTGCTCTCCGATCCCGGCCACCAGACCATGGCCGCCTACGGCGCCTGGGGCGACCGGCCGGGCCGCGGCGAAGGGGTGATCCGCTCGACAGTCCTCCTGGCCCCCGACGGGACGGTCCGAAAGGTCTGGTACGGCGTGAAGGCCGACGGCCACGCGAAAGAGGTTCTCCAGGCCCTCGAAGGCTAGCCTCGCGCCCCCCCGAAAGGGTGAGCACCCCCGAAAGCCGCCTCGCCGCCTCGTACCAACGAGGTATGCGGTCTCCCCCTGTACGCCGATGGCCCGGTCCGCGCCCTCGCAGATAGTTCCTCTCGTACGAACCGCACGAACCGGAGCACCGGCGAGGCGGGCCGAGAGGAGCAGCAGATGCGCAAGTCGACGACACTCCTGGCGGGCATGGCGCTCTCCGCGCTCGTGCTGATCGGTCTCACCGTCACGTCGGACAAGAGCTCCGCCAGCTTCACCGCGACGACGCTGAACCCGGGTAACCAGTTCGGCTCGGCGACCCTCACGATGTCCAACGACAAGAGCGCGGCGGGCTCGCTGGTCTCGATCGCGAACATGGTCCCCGGCGACACCGCCGCCCGGACCGTCACGATCACGAACACCGGCACCGTCGGCTTCACCTACACGGCCGCGGCCTCGGCCACGGCGAATACGGTTCTCTGGAGCGACACGACGAACGGCCTCCAGGTCGTGGTCAAGCGTGGCGCGACGACCCTCTACACCGGGGCCCTGAAGAACATGAGCCTCGCGGCGTCCCCGACCGTCGCCGCCTCCGGCACCGACACCCTGAGCTTCACCTTCTCGCTGCCGACGACGGCGGACAACACCTTCCAGAACCTGACCCAGGACTTCCTGATCACGTACACGTCGACCCAGCTCGCGGGTGCCGCCCGCTAGCTCCTCTTTCGACACCTCCGCTGGTGGCGGCGCTCCCGGAGCCTTCCCCGGGAGCGCCGCATTTTTGCGAATAGCGTTCCGCTCGGTGGTCCGTTGCAATGACAGGGATGCACCAGGACAGGGTCGACCACCGGGACCTCGAACGGGCCACCCTCCGGATCCGCCTGGCCGGCGTGGCCCTCGGCGCCACCCTCCTCGTGCTCACCCCCCGATCCGACGCCACCGCCGCGGGGGCGGTCCTCCTGGGCTACGCCGCCGCGATCCTGCTCCTCCGGTTCGCCCCGGCGCGGGTCCGCGCGGTGCCCGGGCTCGCGGTGGCCCTCGACGTCCTGTACGCGCTCGGGCTGTCGGTCCTCGTGCCGCTCTCGGTCGGGACCTGGGCCCTCTACGCGTTCGCTATCGGGACCGCCGCGCTGGAGTTCGGTGCGATCGGCGCGGGGGTCGCGACGGCCGCGTCGATCCTCGCGTACGACCTCGTCATCGGCGTGCGTGGCGAGGACCTGCGCCCGAGCGACCTGTGGCCCGTGCAGCTCCTCCTCGGTATCGGCGTGCTCGTCGCGGAGCTCATCTGGGGCGTAACCCGCACGGAGCTCGGCCGGCGCCGGCTTCGGACGTTCGCGCTGGCCCAGCGCGACCTCATCGCCGCGCCCACCGAGGGCGAGCTCCTCGATCGACTCACCGACCATGCGGTGCGGAGCTTCGGGGCGTCGTCCGCGTGGATCGAGGCCGATGGCGGAGACGCACCGGCCAAGCTGCATCCGCGCGGGATCGTCTTTCCGGAAGAGGGCACGCCGCCGACGCTCGTGCCGGCATGGCCGCTGGATGATCCGCCGTCCACGTGGCTCCGCTGCTGGTTCGGCGACGCGCGGACGACCGACACAATGGAGCCGCTCATCCGCGATCTCGTGCTGGACGCCGCGCCCCTCCTGACGGCCGCCCGCGAGCGCTCGGCGCTCGCGCACGCCAACGCGACCCTCGAGCGCACGCTGGAAGGCGTCCGCGCGCTCGAGCGCGACCGCGTGCCCAACGCGGTGCTCGCGGAGGTGCTCAGCGTCACGACGGCCATCGCAGGCCCCGCGGCGCTCGTGCGTCCGGCGGACGGCACCGTCGTGGCTGGTGACCTCGGATGGCGGGACGTGATTGCCCTGGTCCGGGACACCACGCCGCCCGCGCTCATCCGGGAGCGCGCGAACGTCCGATCCGCGATCGTCGTCTCGGCCGGGCCGGGGCTCCTGCTGGTCGCGATCGGAGCGACCCGGGATCTCACCGACGAGGACCTGCGCGCGCTGTCGCTGCTCGGCGACATCGCCGCGAGCGTCGCGGAACGGATCACCGAACGGGACACCCACGCCGAGCGGAGCGAGGCGCTACAGCGCCAGGTCGCCGAGCTCGGCGAGCAGCTCCGCGTCCGCAACGACGCGGTCGCCTCGGCGGTGCACGAGCTCCGCACCCCGCTCACGTCAGTGCATGCGTACGCGCAGCTCACCTGGCGGAACCTGCAGGCGGTGCAGCAGCAGGTGAAGCAGCTCGATCGACTCATCGGCGATCTGCTGCGCACACCCGGCGCGTCGCAATCGGGGCTCGAGCTCGAGGACGTCGACCTCCTCCATGAGGCGAAGCAGGCC